>CAIRLQ010000232.1 GCA_903879465.1 uncultured Opitutia bacterium
ATGGACCTCTTCTACACCATCGTCGACAAGATCCCTGAGCCCTACGCCGAAGGTTCCTCGCGTGGTGCCGCCGCCGGCTTTAAGTCCCGTGCCGAGGCCCTCGCTAACCCGCTCCAGATCATGGTGACGGCCATGCTTTACTCCGACTACGTCGGTCGTATCGCCGTCGGTCGTGTGACCGCTGGAAAAATCGCCCCTGGAATGCCTGTCATGATGGTCACCCGTAACGGTGAACAGTTCAAGCAGCGCGTCCTTGAGGTTGAAGTCTTCGAAGCCCTCGGCCGGGTGAAGGCTGAAGAAGTCGCCGCCGGCGACATCTGTGCTGTCATCGGTCTCGACCACGTCGAAATCGGTGCGACCATCACCGACCAGGAGGACCCCCGTCCAATGCCCCCCGTCAGCGTCGACGAGCCCACCGTGACCATGGCGTTTCGCGTCAACGATTCGCCCTTCGCTGGTCGCGATGGTAAGTTCGTCACCGGCCGTCAGGTCGGCGAGCGGCTCATCAAGGAACTCGAAAAGAACGTCGCCCTCCGCGTCGACCGCGTTCCGGGCGATGACTCCTGGAAGGTCTCGGGCCGCGGCCTGATGCACCTCGGCGTCCTCATCGAGACGATGCGCCGCGAAGGTTATGAACTCTCCGTGGGCAAGCCCACCGTGATCATGAAGCAGATTGACGGCGTTGAGTGCGAGCCTGTCGAAACCCTAGCCGTCGATTGCCCTGAGGCCTCCCAGAGCGATGTGATGTCCCTCGTGCTCGGTCGTCGCGGTGAACTTCGATCGATGGATGCCAAGGCCGGCACCAGCGGCTGGATCCACATGGAGTTCAAGGTTCCTTCCCGCGCCCTCTTCGGTCTGCGTACCCTGATGCTCACCACCACGCGTGGTGAAGCCGTCATGTACCACAATCTCCTCGGTTATGAGCCGGTCCGCGGCGAAGCCCCTCGCCGCGCCGCGGGCGTGATGATCGGCGGAGAAGGAGGCGCCGTCACGGCCTACTCCCTTGACCGTTTGTATGACCGCGGCGACTTCTTCGTGAAGCCGACTGACGAAATCTACATGGGTCAGATTGTCGGCGAGCATTGCAAGGATAACGACCTCGAGATCAACCTCGTCATCAATAAGAAGCTTTCGAACGTCCGTGCTTCCGGTTCCGATGACGCGGCTAAGATCAAGCCCATGCGCCAGATGTCTCTCGAGGCCTGCCTTGAATACATCGAGTCCGACGAAATGGTCGAAATCACCCCGAACTTCATCCGCATGCGCAAGCGTTACCTCACGGAAAACGAGCGCAAGCGCTTCGACAAGTAAGCTAGCCCGCGAGGGTCAGTTGAAACCGATGACCGCCATCCGTAAGGATGGCGGTTTTCATTTGCCAGTATCCCGTTGGCAGTCGCGAGGCGACTTTCTCGGGCCACTCCACAAGCACGTTCCAAGGCGATTTCGCAAGGTCCCAGATCAGCAGGTCATCGAAGGATTCGGGCTTGGTCAGGCGATAGGCGTCGACATGGAAAATCTGGCGTGAGCCCTCGTAGACGTTGAGCAGCGAGAAGGAAGGGCTGGTGATATCGCCCTGGACGCCGAGGCCGCGGACCAGCCCGCGTACGAAGGTCGTCTTGCCTGCGCCAAGGTCGCCGGAGAGCGCCAGCAGGGAGTCAGGTGGCAGGAGGGCTGCGAACGCCGCGGCGGCCCGTTCGGTCTCTTCCCCTGAATGGGTGGTGAGACCGGCGGTCCAAGTCGCGAGTGCGTCGGGCGAGCCCATGGCCACAGTCTCTCGGTTGGCGTATCGTCAGGCAACCCGCAAACAAAAGACCCGGCCGTGTGGCCGGGTCTGTGAGGCAGGCTGGGGATGCTTACGAGACGATGCCGAGGGGCGGAATCGTCTTCCAGCCACCGCGGGTGAAGTCGGGGCACTGGATGGGCATGCTGCCTTCCTTTACGGAACGGGCGGAGATTTCGAGGATGCTCGACCAGTCGGCTGCATCATAGACGGTCATGTCAGGCGTGATGCCCTGGCGGACGCAGTCGAGCATACGGAAGGCCATGACGAAATCCATGCCTCCGTGGCCGCCGACCTTCTTGCCGAGTTCGCCGATCTTCTTGAGGAGAGGGTGCTGATTTTCCTTCATAAACTGAGCGAGTTTTTCTTTCTCGTAGGTCCACGCATGGCTGCTGCGCTTCTCCATCGGGTTGAGAATCGGGTGCTTATTGTCGGCGTCGATTGCGAGGCGGCCGGGGTAGCCGAAGAAGGTGGCCTGGGTGCCGCATAAGGCGTTGATGCGAGTATACGGGCGCGGGCTGACGACGTCGTGCTGAATCATGATCGTGCGGCCGAGCTGCGTCTTGATAATCGAGGTGTTCATGTCGCCGCAGACGAACTTCTCGTCCTTGTGCTTGCCCTTGTTCGGCTGGTGCTTGTCGCGGTACTGGGTGAGGTTGAATTCCGGGGATGAGACGGACACCACGAACTTGAAGGCGTCGCCGCGGCCGATATTCATATACTGCGCTACCGGGCCGAGGCCGTGCGTGGGGTAAAGATTTCCGTCCATGAAGCGGTGGTAGTCGCGGCGCCAATCGCCTTCGCTGCCGAGGCTCCACAGGACGCCGCCACCGAGGTTATGGATATAGGCACACTCGGCATGCTTGAGGTCGCCGAAGAAGCCTTGGCGGGCGAGGTTGAGCACGAAGAGTTCTTCGTCGCCGTAGCAGCAGTTCTCGATGATTGAACAATGGCGCTGGGTCTTCTCAGCCATGTCCACAAGCTGCCA
>CAIRLQ010000233.1 GCA_903879465.1 uncultured Opitutia bacterium
CACGCTGTACCGTCATCTGGAATGAATCATGCCCGAAGCATTAATCCCGGTTTCCGGTTTCCCTTTGAGATGCTGAATCGTTTCGGGCGACTGGTTGGGCGTGGCTCTCCGGGCCCGCCGTTGAGCGTGGAGGATAGGCAATCGCATGAGGCGCGTATGTCCCTCTGCGAACGGTGGGTTAGGGACAACCCGCCCTACCCAAGGCAGTTGCAGTAGTTAATAAGCGTCGGTGACGAGCGTCCTGCGGACGCGAACGGCGACGATGGCAATCGCTGCCCACCCTAAGGTAGGGACGGCGCTCCAGTCCGCCTGAGGCGGATCACTTCTTTACCATTAGGATATCCGCCCACTCGTCGAATGAGGATTGTTTCTTGGCGTGATTCAGGATGGGGATGAAGAAGAGCCATCCGATACAGCTGCAGCAGCTGAGGATTAAACTGCGAAACATCGCCCATTTCCAAACCTGTCCCGATTGCGGAGCGGCGCCCGTCTTGGAGTCGACCATCTTGAAGCCCATGATGCGTTGTCCCCAGGTGGCGTTCTGGGGTGAGTTTCCTTGGATTCCGTAATACAACAGAGAGATGAAGCAGCCAACGAAGACTCCAATCAGATTGGCTGCGGATCGGAAGGCTTGGGCCATCTGGGCGATGTCGGTGTCAGCGGACACAACGAGCACGATCACAACTGGGACGATTAAGCCGCAAGAGATCAGACCCATGAAGAGGCCGTCCAGTAGATAGGCCCCGAAACGGTCACCGCCCGAGGCGTAGTTGGCGGAAGGTTGGCCTGGTCTCGAGGGCATCAGCGGGATGCCGGAAGGAGGCGCGGCGCTGGCAGAGGGGGATAGGTGAGGGTAGGCCTCTCTGATCGTCTTCCATTCCTTCATCCCTTCCGTCCAGCATAAGTCGTTTGGGGTGATGCTACCTTGGCCGAGGCCGGCGCTGATCTGGGCTTCACTAAAGACTCCGATTGTGACTTGGTCTCGGTTGACGTGAATAGGGTTATCCATTGGGGGTTGGCTGATTTCTATGCTTGTATCCAAATAAGTCTATTAGTTTATCAATAAGTATCATGCCCACTCCCTCCTACCAGATTAGTCGAAGTGGCCAGCCCGTCGGCGCGTTCGAACTCGCGCAGTTACGTCAGATGTACACATCCGGGGTCCTTTTGCCCACCGACCACGTTTGGACCGAGGGGATGCCTGAGTGGCAGACTTTGGCGGGGCTCTTCCCTTCGATGAGTCCGCCGGTGCTCCCTCCCCGGGCCCCGGGTGTCGTCCCCGCGCAATCGGCTGTCCCGCCGGCGCAGTCGGCCGCTCCGAATGCCGTCTTGGCGCTGGTTGTTCCGATTGGACGGTCCGGCTGGGCTATCTTAGCGGGATACCTTGGCTTGTTCTCGGTCCTCATCCTGCCGGCGCCTTTCGCGATTTTGTGCGGCGTCCTCGCGCTCAAGGATATCCGTCAGAACCCTCATAAGCTGGGCCTGGTTCGTGCCTGGTTCGGAATCATCGCCGGTAGTTTCTGTCTGCTCTTCATTGTAGGCGTGTTCATTATTGCTGCGTTGAAATACCGCTGATCTCCGCTGACCGGAATCGTGGCGAACTTTGCTTAATGGCAACAGAGGGATGATCATCAGGCTGAAATGATTATCGTATGACTCTCGCTCGATACGTCCAAGCCCAGGAGAAGACCTATGAGAACGCCTTGGCGGAGCTGAAGGCTGGCCGGAAGACCGGGCACTGGATCTGGTGGATTTTCCCGCAGTTGAAGGGGCTAGGGACATCGCATAACTCGACATTCTATGGCCTGGATGATGACGCTGAAGCCAAGGCGTATCTCCAGCATCCCATCTTGGGCCAGCGTTACTGTGACTGCGTGCATGCGGTCTACATGCAGTTCTACAAGCACGGGAAAACACCGCAGGAACTCATGGGCAGCGAAATCGATATCATGAAGCTGCGAAGTTCCTTGGAGCTTTTTCTGCGTAATGGTTTTGCAGGCAAAGAAATCCGCGGTCGCATCATGATGATGGTCCAGATGGAAAAGATTCTACTCGAGAAGCTCGATTGGACTCACCCTCCAAAGAAACCTGTGTCATGATCGCGATTCTGTCAGACATCCATGGTAACCGACCGGCGTTGGAGGCGGTGTTTGCAGAGATCGAGAAGCTGGGTGTCAAGCGGATGCTGGTGCTGGGTGATGTGATTGGCTACGGGCCGTTCCCGAATGATTGCCTGCGGATGGTGGCAAAGGCCGAGGTCTGCCTACAGGGGAACCATGAGGCGGGTGTGATCGGTGAACTTAAGGAGCAGTGGTTCAACGACGCGGCCTGGGGTGCGCTCGAATGGACCCGCAAGAAGCTGACGCATGCCGACCGCGAGCAGATCGCAAAGTGGAGGCCGACGGGGACCCATGACGGCGTACAGCTGGCGCACGCTTCCCTGAACCCTGACGCGGTCTTCGATTACCTGCTGACGCCGCGGGCGCTAAAAGCTCATTTCGCTGCCCAGACGGCCCCGCTTTGCTTCGTGGGACATACTCACGTTCCCGAAATCTGGACCGAGGGCAGGGAAGACCCCGTGCCGTGGCCTAAGCCCGCCGTCTATACCCTCGAGGCCGGCC
>CAIRLQ010000234.1 GCA_903879465.1 uncultured Opitutia bacterium
ATGGCGGATTTACGGTCATAATAGTTTTCCAGGATAGCATGGTCGACGGTTTGCTTGCCGTTGAGCCAGACGCTGACGCGGGAGCCAACCATCAGGATGCGCATGGTATTCCATTCGCCCGGGGCCTTGTCTGCGAGGACAAGAGGATTTTTCCCGGGAGCACCCTTGCTATTATTCCAAAGACCGCCCGACCCGAGTTGGGCATCATTTTTTACTTCCTTGGGATTGGCGGGGTCCCAAATCTGCACCTGCGGGCAAGCTCGGAGGTAAACGCCCGAATCGCCCAGTGGCGCCATGTTGTATTCCAGTACTAATTCGATATCGCCGTATTCCTTGTCAGTCGTCGCATAGGCGCCGGTACCGGGGTTGAATAATTCGCCATTCTTGACGGACCAGTTCAACGGAAATTCATCGCGCATCTTCTGCAGCATGGCGTCTTTCTTCTCGCCCGTGAGCTTCGCGACCGAATGCGGATTGTAGCCATGCCAACCAGTAAGGTCTTTGCCGTTAAACAACGGCGTGAACCCGGCCGGCGCATCGGCAGCGGACAGGGAGGCCGCCACGAAGGCGACCAGGAGGGTGAGGTGTCGCATTAAAGTAAGAGTTGGAGGCAGCGAGGGGCAGTCACTTAGAGGGGTTCGAGGGTGCAGCGCTTGACCTCGATGGCGCCGCCTTCGACTTGCAGTCCGATGAAGCCTTCGCTGAGGTTGGCGCCGGTAGCCTTGTTCACTTCCTTGCCGTTCACGATGATCGTGACGCCGTTCTTGTCGCAGACCGTCGTGAAGGTGTTCCATTCGCCGACAGGCTTTTCAGCGCTTTCTCCGGGACGTCCGATACGATAGCCGCGCACCTCGCCGGTTTTCTTATTCTTGAGCTCGGTGCCATCCTTGACCGTGGCGCCGTTCCAGAAATAGAAGTCTCCTTGGCGGTCGTGCATACCTTGGCACTCGATGCTCTTTGGCCAGACGGCATCAGGCAGGGTCATGTGCACGACCACGCCGGTGTTACCGGCCTTGGTGAAGCGCCATTCGACCGTGAAGCGATATTGTTTATAGCTCTTCTCTGTGCGCAGGAAACCGGAGGGCGTGCCGGTGCAGGCGAGGAGGCCATCCTTGATGCTCCAAGTGCCCTTGGAGGTCTCGGTTGGGAATGCCACCCAGCCGGCGGTGTCCTTGCCGTTAAAGAGTTCGGTCTTCGCGATAGGCGTGACTGCGTCGGCGGCGAAGGCGTTAACGAAGGCGGCTGCCAGAAAGGCGGCCGCTAGTGCGAGGCGGGGGAGGGGCATGCCCCGACCTTATGATTTCGCCCCGTCCATTGAAGTCTAAACGCCGAATTTAAACGGCGTATAAGTGTCGTTTACCGCCTAGGCCATGATGCCCTTGACCACCTTGCCCGCGATGCCCGTCAGGCGGACATCCAGGCCTTGGTATTTCACGTTCAGGCGATGGTGATCGATGCCCATCAGGGCGAGCATCGTGGCGTGGAGGTCGTGGACATCGACGACGTTCTCAACGGCATTATAGCCTAGTTCGTCCGTGGCGCCGTAAGTGGTGTCGGCTTTCACGCCGCCCCCGGCCATGAAAACACTATAACCGGCGATATGGTGATCGCGCCCCGTGCCCTGACCCATCGGGGTGCGGCAGAATTAGCCGCCCCAGAGGATGAGTAATGGATTTCTGGCTGCAGGGCCTAGCGTGCCTGCCAATTCACTGCGTCGACGATCACGTACCCGTTGGCACCTTCGTTGCTGACGATGACCTGTGCGTCGGCCTTGTCCGCGAAGTCATAAATACCCAGCGACACCCATCGGTCGGCGAGTCCTTTGGTAAGGTTTACCAATTTGTCGGTCTGGCCGCCGGCATGGAGGATGCGCACTTTGGCGTTGGTGGCACGGTTGGCATTGGGCACAATCGCAAGGAAGACCTCGTGCTTGCCGTTTTTCGGGAGTTTTACGGAGAACGTGGCGGTCATCAGGCCCTTCGCGCCTTTGCTGTCATGGCGGTAGCCATCGCCCAGGAAACTTTTGCCCGCTTGGCTTTCGGTCCAGTCTCCGGTCAGCTTGGCGTCGGAATCGTCAACGGTGATGCCTGGCGGACGTTTCACCGAGACATGATCATCCTCCGCGGCTGGATATTTGGATAGATCGATTTGCTTGGATAGCACTTGGCCGTCGGCGAGGAGGCGGGCCTTAAGGTCGGCGTAAGGGACGTCCTGAACGGCAAACTTTCCGTCGATCGCGAGTACGGCAGCCGTCGCGGCCGATTGGCCGAGGATCATGAAGACTGGCTCCATTCGGATTGAGCCATACGCGATGTGCGTGGCGCTGCAGGCGACCGGTACGAGAAGATTCGCGGCTTGTCCTGTCTTCGGGACCAGCGAGCCGTAAGCGATTTCGTAGGGGCCGCGCGGGGAGACGCCGATGTCGCCTTCATTCTGCACGGCGCCTTCGGGGGTGATGTAGCGCTGGGTGTTGTGCGAATCGATCATGTACGAGCCCATGCCCACGGAGTTCGGCGTGGGCTTAATCTTAGTGAGTTCGTTCTCGGTCATCACGAAGGCGCCCATCATGCGGCGGGCTTCGCGAACGTAGATCTGGTGGGACCAGTGGCCATTGTCCTTGAACTCATCCTTGGGGAGTCCCCAGGTGTTCATCTTTTCGCGGACATCCGCAGGTACGCGTGGATCGGTACAGATGAAATAGAGCAGCCCTTTCTGGTAGGTTACGTGTTCCTTAATGATTTCTTGGCGGCGAGCGTAGCTCGCTTCCGGGTAGTCATAGTTGTAACCGATGTTGTCGAAGGAGAAGCCGCCGTGATTATTGGTGTCGGTCTTACCATTCGGAATGAGGTCGAATTTTCCGAAGGTTTCTTTCCAGCCGGCTGCGTAGGCGCGGGCGAGTACTTCATATTGCTTTGGATCATAACCTTCCGGGGCGACGAACGGCACACGGTTCTCGGGTACGTTCGTGAGACACATCCGGAAGCAATACGCTTGGACGCGATGATCGGCCTCGCCCTTCGGCGCCGGGGCAATCGGCGTGACGCGGGCAATGACGCCGCTCTTGGGGTCGCCGGGGATGACGTACGGATCGATATCTGATTTCAGAAAGCCGAAATGGTGGCGATGGTGCAGTACCCCGATTTGTGAGCCGTTATGTTTCTCGCCGAACTCGGCGTTGGCCTCGCGGCCGACATGATAAGAGACTCCGGCGCAGGCCATGAGGTCGCCTTCGTAGGTGGCATCGATGAACATCTTACCAGCAAAAGCCTTCCCTGAGAGCATACGGATTTCGGTAATCCTGCCGTTCGCCATCGTTACACCCTTGGTGCGGTCGAGCCATTCGTCGCGTAGCACTGGGATTGAGAATTCCTTTACGTAGTCCTCGAAAACCTTCTCGGCGATGCTCGGTTCAAAGATCCACATGGTACGTTCGGCCTGATCCATTGCCACGGTACCTTGGCCTTTGTTGCCGAAGTCTTCCCGTTTCTGGTGCACCCAGGTTTCGGGTTGCTGGTAGTATTGCCAGACGCGGTGGTAGAAGTTGCGAGACAGGCCGCCGATGACGGATTTATCTCCACTGTCGGTGTAGCCTAGGCCGCCGCTGCTTAATCCGCCGAGGTGTTTGTCTGGGCCGACGATGACGACGGATTTCCCCATCTTCTTGGCTTGGACGGCGGCGATGACGCCGGCAGAGGTGCCTCCGTATACGACGACGTCGTAAGACTCGGCGGCGCGGAGGCCTAGGGTTCCAAGCAGGAATAGGGAGAGGCGGAGGTACATGGGGAATTTAAAAGAGTGGTCCTAAGGGTCGGACTCTTGGGGACGGGTAGCCGATTCAGCGGGTAGCCGATTGCTTGGCGATGAAGTTCAGGATTGCAAGTCTGGCCGGGTCGTCGTGGTTGCGGATATTGTGTCCGACGTTCCCATGGTCGCGGTCATTGATGCGCAATGAGTAGTTTTCGACGTGGCCGACGGCTTTCAGGTTTGCCACAAAGAACTGATTCTCCTCGGCACGGCTGATCATGTCGTTCTGTGCGTAGATGGTGAGCACCGGTGGCAGGGACTTGCGCACGTAAAAGCATGGCGCGGCTTCGTCCGAGGTGATGCCGTATTTTGGTTGGCCACGTTCTTCGCGTACGGTGAAATGGGTGAAGACTTGGCCGCTGACCTGCGCGATGCCCGCCACGGAACCGAGTGTAAGTCCGTGCGGCTTCAGCCGCTGCGGGTCGAAGCCGACAAGCAGGGCGAGGTAGCCGCCGGCGGAATGCCCGCCGATGAAGACCTTATGCGGATCGCCCCCGTGTTCGGCGATGTGCTTCACCGTCCAAGCGAAGGCGGCGGCGGCATCGTCCACGTAGGCCGGGTAGTGTGCCTTGGGGTTGAGTCGGTAGTTGGGAGTCACGACCGCGACTCCTCCCTGGGCGAGGCTCTCGCGGATCTCCGCACAGTATTCGGAACGCATCTCTTTATCGCCCTTCTTTAGGCCGCCGCCGTAGAACCACACGAAAGTGGGAAAGCCTTTGGCGACGGCGGGGACGGTCAGGTCGAGTTTGCAACGTTCGACTTCATAGGGGGTCTGCGAAACGACGTCGTCCTTGTAGGGGATGTCTTTCGTGGTCTTATGGGCCGAGCCTTCGGCCAGTGCGACCAGCGGCAGGAGCAGCAGGAGCGGGCGCATCAGGCGATGATTCCCTTTACGATATTACCATGCACGTCGGTGAGGCGGTAGTCGCGGCCGGCGTTGCGGAAGGTGAATTCTTCGTGGTTGAAGCCGAGCAGGCGAAGAATCGTGGCGTGGAGGTCATGCACGTGGACGGCGTCCTTGGTTGCTTTGAAGCCGAATTCGTCGCTCTCGCCGTATATCGTGCCGGCTTTCACGCCGCCGCCGGCCATCCACATGGTGAAGCCGTGGCTGTTGTGGTCGCGGCCGTTGATCTTGCCTTGGTTGGAGCCTGGGGTTGGCAGTTCGACGGTCGGGGTGCGGCCGAATTCGCCGCCCCAGATGACAAGGGTTTCTTCCAGCATGCCGAGACGTTTGAGGTCGGCGAGCAGCGCGGCAATGGGCTGGTCGGCCTCAAGGGCCAGGCGTTTGTGGTTCTTCTCCAAGTCATCGTGGCTGTCCCAGGGTTGACCGGCGCCGTGCCAGAGTTGGATGAAGCGTACGCCGCGTTCGGCAAGTCGTCGGGCGATGAGGAACTGGCGCCCGAGGGTCGTTTCACCGTACATCTCACGGGTCTTCTCGGACTCGCGTCCGATGTCGAAGGCGTCGGTGGCTTCGAGCTGCATGCGGTAGGCCATTTCGAAGGACTGGGCGCGGGCCTCGAGGGCGGCGTCCATCGGGCGGGTGGCCTGGTGGGCGGCGTTGAGTTTGGCGAGCAGGTCAAGTTGCTTCCGTTGGGCGGGGCGCGAAAGTCCGTGGTTGCGGATGTTCTCAATCAGTTCGTCGACGTTGCGCTTGGCGGTGTCGACGTAATTACCTTGGTAGACGCCGGGCAGGAAGCCGCACTGCCAGTTCTGAGTTTCTTGAATCGGGAAGCCGCCGGGGCAGAGGGTCATGAAGCCTGGGAGATTCTCGTTCTCGGTGCCCAGTCCGTAGGTGACCCACGAGCCCAACGAGGGACGAATCTGACGCGCTTCCCCGCAGTTCATAAGAAGCAAGGAGGGCTCATGGTTAGGCACGTCGGCCTTCATTGAGCGAATGACGCAGAGGTCGTCAGCGTGTTCGGCGGTTTTTGCAAAAAGCTCACTCACTTCAAGGCCGCTCTTGCCGTAGCGTTTCCAGGTAAACGGTGAGCGGAAGGCGGCGCCTGTCTTGCGTTCGGTCGCGACGTAATCGCCCGGAAGTGTCTGTCCGTGATACTTGTCGAGGCTGACCTTGCGATCGAAGGTATCGACTTGGGAGGCGCCGCCGTTGGCGAAGATGTGGATGACGCGCTTGGCCTTGAAGGACAGCGGCGGTTTGCGTGGCGCGAGCGGATGCATCGGGTCCACGTTAATCTGGGCGCCTTGCAGTTCCTGCTGGAGTAGGGAGGCCATCGCCAGCCCGCCGATGCCCATGCCGCAGCGGCGAAGGAATTCTCGGCGTGAACCGAGCGAGGAGACGGAGTCGATGTGGTGCATTAGTCGGCGAAGATGAATTCGTTGCTTTCGATGAGGATCTGCGCGAGCGCTGACCAAGAAGATTGAGGGTCGAATTTGTTATTAAATTCGGCGGTGGCGGAGCCGATGATTTCCAGGGTTTTGAAGTCCTTAATGACCGGGCTCCATTTGAAGCTGTCGCTATTGGAGCCGATGTAGTTGTCGGCGATGAAGTCCAAGGTCTCTCCGGGGGTTAGGACGATTTCCTTTAAGGCGAGTAAGGCGGAACTGCCCCCCGCCACGACCGCCTCTTTGAGGACGCCGTGCAGGTTGCTGACGATGCGGCCACGGACGCCGTCGCTGGCTTTGCTGGCGACTTCGAGTGTGCTTTCGACGCGAAAGCGTCCGCCTCCGCCCGAGGACCAGCGGCGGATGACGGCGGTGTCCCAGGTGTCGCCTGGGTGGCCGCCGGTGCGCGTCAAGGATGCATGCCCGAACTCAGCGTTGGGCATCTGCTCCTTTGGCGAGATGCGTTCCTTGTTTCGGAAGGTCATCGGGGTGAATTTAAGCTGCTTCGTCTCAGGGTTCCATCCTCCGACGCCGTTTTCCCAGTGGGTTGGCACAGGTGTCTCCTCGGCATCATGAATGTATGCCAAGGCCATTTTGATTTCTGCGGGCTTAGGTGCGCGGGCGAGCACCGCAGCATACAGCGTGCGAACCTTGGCCTCATCGTTCGGCTGGGTCATCGCTTTCGCGGCGAGCGCATCCGATGCGGTGCGAGCGAAAGGGTGATTAAGCATCCAGAGCGCTTGCTGTGGGGTGGTGGTCTGGTTGCGCTTAGGGACGTGGTAGTCGGGGTTAGCGAAGTCGAACGTCCGGAAGAAGGGCGGCAGGTTTTGCCGGTCAATGAAGCCGTAAATCGTGCGGCGCGGGGTGGAGAAGTCGGCGACGAGATCAAACGGCTGTCCTCCGATCTTCGTGGCGTCGAGACGTCCGGCGACGCGCAGCATGCTGTCGCGCATGGCCTCGAAATCGAGCCGGCGACGGTTGGCTTTCCAATTAAGATTATTCTCGGGGTCCTTGGCAAACGCGTCTGCATTGAAGTCGGAACTCTGCTGGAAGGTGCTGGAAAGGACGATCGAGCGAATGAGTTTCTTCATCGACCAGTTCTGGGCCATGAAGGTTGAGGCGAGATAATCGAGGAGTTCTGGGTTTTTGGGCGGTGCCGTACGCACGCCGAAATCGCTCGGGGTTTCGACGAGCGGTTGGCCGATGAGCTCGGCCCATACGCGGTTGACCATCACGCGGGCGGTCAGTGGGTTAGCCTTGCTGGCGATCGCATCGGCGAATTCAAGGCGTCCACTGCCGTTTTTGAACTCCTGTGGTTTGCCGTCGGATAGGATGGCCAGGAATTGGCGGGCGACGTTCTTGCCGGGACGATTGGCACTGCCGCGGAGGAAGATGAACCCTTGGATGGGTTTGGCCTTGTCGTTCATCACCATCGCATGTGGCGGGCTCTTCGGATTCGTCGCCATGTAACTGACGACTTCGATCTCGAGTTTGCTGCGGGTATTGCGATCGGCGACGCTGTAGCCGGGAATCAGGGAGGCGGCGGTGATGGCGGTCGGTCCGTTGGGGTTTTCGGTCAGATCTCGCCAAGGCTTATATTCGGCTTTGGAGTTGTCCGGCTTGTGCGCCTCGGCGAGCAGGTTGGCGTAGCAAGCCGTCAGCTCGGTGAACTTCTTGGGTGTCTTCTTCTGGATTTCGGTCCGCAGGAGGGTGTCTTTGAAGGCTTCGGTCTTGGCCAGCAACGCGTTCAGGCGGGCGGTGAATTGGTCGTCGGATACGTCTTTCAATTGGTACCAAGCCCCCCAGGTCTCGTCTTCCGGTTTCAGGTGTACCTTGAGCACGCGTTGCCAGCCGGTCAGGACGGCGGGGTAGAGATTGGTGCGCTTTGCCTCCTGGGTGAAATTGAACCCCGGTTCCTTGACGGCCCTGAGTAGTAGCGTCAGGTAGTCGGCGGTCTTGGCGGCGGTGAAGGAATTTTCGCGGCGACTGGCCACGAAGTCGTCGTGCTTCTTCTGGCGCACGGCTAGCTCGGCTTCGAACTCATCGGTTTCTTTAGTCCGTGCGAATGGCTTCAGCGCCGGCGGGTTCTTGGGTTCTTCGCTGGAATTGAAGATGGAGTAGAGCGAATAGTATTCCGCGGTGGGAATGGGGTCGAACTTATGGTCGTGGCAGCGCGCGCAGGCCATGGTGAGCCCTTGGGTGCCACGCATCACGACATCGATGCGGTCATCGATGATCTCGGGTACGCTGTTAAGGAAGCGCCGGCCGAGCGTGAGGAAGCCCATCGCGGCGAGGTCGCGGTTGTCTTCGCCTTGCACGATTTTATCGGCCGCGATCTGCAGGCGCAGGAACTGGTCGTAGGGCATGTCCTGATTGAAGGCCTTCACGACCCACTCCCGGTAGGTGTAAGCGTAGGGATAGCGCCGTTCCTCGACGAAGACGTAGCCTTTGGTGTCGGAGTAGCGCGCGACATCGAGCCAGTGGCGCGCCCAGCGTTCGCCGAACGCAGTGTCGCCCATGAGTCGGTCCACGAGTTTCTCGGTTGCGGCGGGGTCCTTGTCGGCGACGTAGGCGGCCACTTCGGCCTCGGAGGGATTGTAACCGACGAGTGCGAGGGAAAGACGGCGCGCTAAGACCTCGCGAGGTGCGTCGGGCGCAAGGGCGAGTCCGTTGGCTTCCAGTTTGGCTAACACGAATGGGTCGAGCGGCTGGCGAACCCGCTTGGCAGCTTTGACAACGGGCGCGGTGGGCGGTTTGACCGGTTGGAAAGCCCAATGGTTGCGCGGGTCATTGGCGAGTGGCGAGGCTTCGGCCGGCCAAGGGAGGCCCATCCGCACCCATTCCGTCAGTGCGGCGATGGCCTTATCGGGAATCTTTTCATCGGAGCTTGGCATCGGCTCCACGTCCTTTGCCTTCGTGTGATTAATGGCGAGGATCAGTCGGCTGGTTTCAGGTTTTCCGGCGACGACCACGGGACCGACTTCCCCGCCCTTGAGAATCAGTTCGCGTGAGTCGAGACGTAGTCCAGATTTCTGTTTCTTCGGTCCATGGCATTTGAAGCAGTTATCCGCGAGGACCGGGCGGATTTCTTTTTCAAAGAATTCAAGCTGGGCGGCCGTCGGGGCGGGCGGCGTTCCTTCGGCTGCCTGAGTCAGGGAGGTAGCGAAGATGAGGCCAAGGATGGACCGGAAAAGCATGGGCAGAAAGTAGGACAGGGTGGGGTGCCCTAAGTTCCTAAAAGGTGCTGGTCATCATGGGGATGTAAAGCCACCACTCCCGATTTACGTGTCACGGTCAAAAATCTTACAGGGTGATAAGGTAATCCGCAGGTTTGGGGCTATGATTACCTCGTCTTAGGTTCTTCGTGTGTTTTCACGGCGGCCGCTTGAGTGGCGGTGCTTTGGCGTTGAACCTCCGGACGCTTGCGGTGTCTATGAGCCACTGCCCCATTCATATGACAAATATGCCATACCTCCGTTGGTTGCCGCTGCTGGCCGCTTTCTCCCTGAATTTCTCCGCCTTGGCGGCGTCGAAGCCCGTCGCGCAGACTGCCGACCTCCATGCGAATGACAAGGTCCGCTTGGTGGAGCTCACGGCAGATCTCAAGGGCGCCAAAGAACTCTACCTGGTCGTGAGTGACCTCGGTGACCAGGCCTGTGATTGGTCCGACTGGCTCGATCCCGTGCTGGTCATGGCGGACGGTTCGACCCAGGACCTGACGACCCTGAAGTGGAAGCGGGCTGAGGCCGTCGCGGGCTCGGTCAATGTAGGTAAGAACCATAACAAGGGTCCGCTGGTGGTCGCCGGTAAGACTTTTGCAAAAGGTATCGGGACGCACGCTAACTCTGTCATCGCATATGATTTGCCAACCGGTGTCGTCGGTTTTCGCTCCCAGGTCGCTATTGATGACGGGGGCGCGCTCCGAAATAATAAGCCGTCCAGAGCCGACGTGCGCTTCCTAGTCTATACGGAGGATCCCGGTTCGCTTAAGCTGTTCGCGGCGGCGGCTGTTTCGTCCAAACAGGCCGATTTCGATTCCGGTCCGACGCTGGTGCCGCCCGAACTCTTCACGGTCCCCGAGGGCTTCGAGGTGACAGTGTGGGCGACTTCGCCGCAGCTCTTCAATCCGACCAATATTGATTTCGATGAACGTGGTCGCATGTATGTGGCGGAAGGCGTCAACTACCGAGGAAAGAAAGGCCGTCGCAAGGAAGGTGACCGCATCGTGACCCTGGAAGATACCACGGGCGCGGGTAAGGCAGACAAGGTTACGGTTTTTGTCCAGGACGCGACTCTCGAGGCCCCGCTCGGCGTGGCACATATCGATGGAAAAATCGTCGTCTCCATGCCTCCGGATCTCATCGTCTACACCGACGTCAACGGCGACGGGGTCTTTGATCCTGCGGTGGATAAGCGGGAAGTCTTGCTCACGGGTTTCAACGGCCGCCAGCACGATCACAGCCTGCACAGCGTGACGGTCGGTCCGGATGGTAAATGGAATTTTAACCAAGGGAACACGGGAGCCAATTTCGTCGATAAGACCGGCCGCCACTTCTACATGGGTAGCCCCTACATGCTGCAAGACATCGCCGGACGTCGCAGTGACGACGGCAATGTGTGGATCGGCGGCTTCTCCGTGCGCATGAATGGCGATGGCTCCGACCTTAAAATCGTTGGTCATAACTACCGCAATAGCTTCGAGCAGGTGCAGAATTCGTTCGGCGACATGTACCAGAGTGATAACGATGATCCACCCGCCTGCCGCGTCTCCTTAATCATGGAAGGCGGTAACGCTGGCTTCGCTTCGCTCGACGGTAAGCGTTCTTGGGGTGCCGACAAGCGCCCTGGTCAGGACACGCCGACCGCCGAATGGCGTCAGGAAGACCCGACCACTATGCCCGCCGGCGATGTGTATGGCGGTGGTTCGCCGACCGGTGTCGCGTTCTATGAGAACGGTGCCTTGGGAGATAAGTGGAATGGGCTGCTCCTCGCTTGTGAGGCGGGCAAGAATGTCGTCTTTGGATATCTCCCCAAGCCTGATGGCGCCGGTATGAAGCTCGAACGCTTCGATTTCCTCACGTCCAATAAGGCTAAGGAGTGGGCTGGTTCGGATTTCCTAGGTGGTAAAGCCACTGGCGTTTTGAAAACGATGTTCCGTCCTTCGGATGTCGCCGTAGGCCCGGATGGTGCTATCTATGTGGCCGATTGGTTCGACCCCGGCGTGGGTGGTCATGCGACTCGTGATAACCGCTTCACGGGCACTATCTACCGGGTCGCTCCCAAGGGCTTTAAGTCGGTCATGCCGAAGATCGACCTCACTACGGTCGCCGGACAAATCGCCGCGCTTAAGAGCCCAGCACAGAATGTGCGGGCGGGTGGTTTTAATCGCCTCAAGGCCCAAGGAGACAAGGTGGTGGATGATGTCACCGCTTTGCTTGCCGACACTAATCCTTATCTTTCATCTCGAGCTCTCTGGTTGCTCGCTCAGCTCGGACCCAAGGGCGAGGCGGTTGTGCGGGAACAATTGAAGTCAAAGGACGATGCGCGTCGCCTCGTCGCCTACCGCGCCTTGCGTGCTGCCAATCGTGAGGTCTTCGCGTTGGCTAAGGCGCATGCCGATGATGCCTCTTCTGCGATCCGCCGGGAAGTCGCCCTCTCGCTACGTGAGTTCAAGACGCCTGAAGCCGTGGCTTTGCTCGTGAAGATTGCCAAGCAGTATGACGGCAAGGATCGCTCCTATCTGGAGGCCATTGGCCTGGGGTCGACAGATCGCGAAGGCGAAGTTTATACCGCTATTGCCAAGGAGTTGGGTTCGGCACCAGAGAGCTGGAGCGAAGCTTTTGCCAAACTCACTTGGCGTCTGCACGCGCCAGAGTCCGTGGCAGGCGTTCGTGCGCGTCTGATTTCGGGCAAGCTTTCCGAAGCCGATGCTAAACTGATGCTCACCTCGCTGGCTTTCACCAAGAGCGCCGAGGCCGCAGGGGCGATGGTCGAACTTGCCCTCGACAAGAGTTTTGCCCTTAAGGATCTAGCCAACTGGTGGCTGATGAACCGTAAGGGCAACGAATGGAAGGCCTATGGTATCGAAAATATTCTGAAGGTCCGCGGGCTGTATGACCCGGAGAAGGTCAAACTGGTGCCTTATGACGTCCAGCCTGAGGCGTCGGGCGCTAAGCCATTATCTTCTGTCGAGACCATCGCCGCCCTGAAGGGCGATGTGGCCCGCGGCAAGGCGGCCGTGGCGGTCTGTTACGCTTGCCATCGTATCGGGACTAATGGTGTCGATTTCGGACCTGAGCTCACGACCTATGCGAAGCAGCAGTCCGTGGAGACGGTTATTTTGAATATCGCCCAGCCCTCGGCGAATATCTCACATGGCTTCGAGGGGACGCGAATCACGCTCAAGGATGGCATGGTCATCTGTGGTATTATGCTCTCCAATGCCGACCCAGTGATGGTTAAGTGTATGGGCGGCGAAGTGCAGACGATTCCCAAGTCGCAGGTGAAAGAGATGAAGCCGTTGGATCGCTCGCTGATGTTCTACCCATCCCAGATGGGCCTGACAGATCAGACGGTCGCCGACCTGCTCGCCTACCTCAAGAGTCTCTAAGGTTAAACAAAAGGGACATGCTGGCCGGTCGGCCAGTTGACGAGAATGAGAAAGGGTCGGGGTCTGCGGACTCCGGCCCTTTTTGTGTGACTTTTGTATGGGGTCAGACCGCTTCTGAGCGTTATCACTCGGAAGCGGTCTGACCCCATACTTTATTCTGTTCCTGCCCCCGTCGCTGTCCCTATGAATTCATCCATGCGCTCACCCCTCGTCGCCCTATTTTTATCGGTTGGTCTGCTTTTTGGTCAGGCCAAGAAAATCGTTAAGAAGCCGCCGGTGGTCGTGGCCGAGGCTCCAGGGCCGTGGATCCTGGGTACGGTCGGTGTCGGCAAGCAGAAGGACGGGTCGATTGATTCTACCGGGCTGAAGGGTTTGGCGATTCGGCTAGGAGATGATGGCAAGAAGGGCATCGCGTATGACCTCGATCTTTGCCGACCCATTGGCGCATGGTCCGGAAGGTTCACGACTGAGATGAATCTCATGTCCCGCGGCGATTATCCGACCGCGCAAGGTGAGCCGATCTTTGTCACAGGTGACTTTGCTGGCTTCGAGCCCGATGCTTCCTCGGCGGCACTTTCTCCGCGTAAAGGTTTTGGGCCGTTTCCGACTAGCAAGGCGCGTTTTAAGGGTTTTCATAATGCGGGCCGCCAGGTTGTCGTGCAATGGGAGGTCGGGGGCATCCGTGTTGACGAGACCGCCGAAGTCATCACGGCCAACGAGGTCCAGTTCGTCGTGCGTACGCTAGAAGTCGCTTCTTCCGCGAAGGGCGTGACGGTGATGCTCGGAAAATCCGCCGATGCGACCCGTATCGTCACGATGGGCGCGAGCAAAGTCGATCAGCTCGACGGTCAGGCCGTCGCCCGCGTCGCCGCGGCGAGCACGACAACTACGGTCCGCATCGCTTATCTTCCCGCCGGTGTGCCGCTGCCCTCGACCCTAGAGACAGAACTTCCCTCCAAGCTGCTCCAGGTCACGAAGCGCATCTGGGCTGAGACGGTGGAAACCGTGGGCGAGCTTTCGGCCAAATCGGGCGAGCCCTATGTTACCGACAAGATCAAACTTCCGGAGACTAATCCCTGGAAGGCGCCGATGTTCACGTCGGCATTTGATTTCTTGCCCGACGGTCGAGCGGTGATCTGCACGTTCCATGGCGACGTCTTCATCGCGTCGGGTATTGATGATAAGCTTGAGCATGTGACCTGGCGCCGCTTCGCCGGCGGTCTTTACCA
>CAIRLQ010000235.1 GCA_903879465.1 uncultured Opitutia bacterium
AAGTACCCCACGGCTTCACCGGCTATATTTATAATTGGTGTCCGAATCTCGGCACGCGCTACACCCCCATGCGGACGCCCGGCTACGTGGAGGCACAAGTCCGACGACTCGCCGTCAATCGCATCCAGTCGATTTACCGCGACGGCCCAGGCCAGTTGTTCGGGCTCGAAGGGCCGGTCTTCTATACCATGGGCCGGATGTTCGACGACCCCGAACATAATACCGCCAAGACACTCGTCCCAGAATTTGTCGAGGCCGCCTTCGGTGTCAATGCAACCGGCGCGGCCATGCGCTCATTCTACGACCAGCTCTACCAAGGAATCTCCCTGTATTCGGATCATATCGGGACGCGCGATGACCTGTGGCGTAGCCAAAACTACGATGGACGATCATTCAAGACCGTCACTGACCCCTTCCAGTTCATCGCTTTCATCTATAATCCCAACCTACTCGCGGCATTAGAAGGCGACCTAAGCCAGGCGGAGAAGACCGCGACAGCTCCCAAGGTCAAACTCCGCCTCGCCCTTGTCCGCCGTGAGTTCGAATACATCCGCCACCTCGCCCGGGTCGTACACTTGCACCAAGCGTTCCAGATTCAGCCCGACGCGGGTTCCCGAGACAGGCTACTGGACGCAATCGATGCCCGTAATGCATTCATCGCTTCGCTCTACGACACCAAAGGCCACAATCTGAATATCCCAGGATGGGATCGGACACTCTACCCTTTCGGCGGTCATAATGCGAATCACCTTCGACTGAGCCGTGACGGCTACCAGGAGCCCTACGCCAACACCTGCCTCAACTGGGACACCAAGGCGATGCGCCAAGCCCCGATGGCAGGACAAAAACAGTTAAAGGTCACCCGGGCGGCTGAACCCATGAAACTGAAAGATACTCGCTGGCAGGGCGTCGCCGCAACGGAACTCACCCATTGCTTGCCCCTGGCTGGTTTACCTCGCAGCACCTGGCTCCAACTCAGCTACGATAGCACCGCACTCTATGTGCGCACAGAGAGCGCCCTCGAGGCCGATTCACCCCTCGACCTGACGAAACTGGCCCGCGACTACGCCGTAACCAAGCGGGAATCCATCGAAGTCTACTTACAGCCTGTGAAGTCGAAAGACGTCTTCTATCACTTGGCGGTCGGCGCGAACGCCGAGTCGAAATACGACGCCGCCAGTGGCTTCATCACCGACTTGATGGATCCACGACACGGCAAAGGTGATCCGACCTGGAATGGCGACTGGCGAGCGGAAACCAGCGTCGATGAAAAAACCAGGCGACTACACACCCTCTTCATCATCCCGTTCAAGAGCCTAAGCGCCGAACCACCGACTAGCGGAACCCAGTGGGGGGCTAATTTCGGTCGCAATCATCCCGTAGCCCGCAATCGAAACGACCGTTCGACGTGGTCTTCCTCCTTCAGCAGCAACGCGGTCACCGACGCAAGTGTCATCGGACAGATGACTTTTGAGTAAGTAGACTGTGCCCCGATGAAGCTCACTACTCCAGCCTTAGGCTGCCCTGCCAGCCTCTTGGCCGACTGCGCAACCACCGAACCTTTACCGTCCAGGGGGATTTTGGCGCAAACTTCGACGCAAAGAAACGCAAGTTACTGCGGATGCAGAATGGCGGTGAAAAAGGCAACGAGATCGGCGGCACCCCAACCCCTTGATTCACCCACTTTTGCATATTTGCACTTTTGCACTGCCTCTACTCCGCTACCCCACCCCTATCATTATTATGCGCTCCCTCCTCGCCCTACTACTCTCCTCCCTCGCCTTCGGTGCCGAACTCAAGCCGCTGCTCAATGAAAAGCCCCTTCCTTTCATTGCCGCGCCCTCGTTCAAAGAAGCCCTCGGTGCCGAATGGTCCCAGGCCAAAGGCATGTGGACACCCGACAACGGCGTGCTCCACATGGTGGAAATCCCCGAAGACAAACACGTCCCGGTGCTGCATCATAGGGTAGGACTCTCCGCCGCCGTCATCGAACTCGACTTCAAGCAGGATGCGACTGGCGCCTTCTACGTAGGATGCGACTCCGATAAGCATATCGGCCGCGTCGTTGTCCTCGGCGGCAGCGTGGTAATCCAGGAAGATACCGCCAAGACTTCGCACACCATCGCGATGCTTAAATACTCCGCCAAGGTCGGCGAATGGCATCATCTCCGCGTCGAATGGAAGGAAGACCAGATGGCTTGCAATATCGACGGACAAGAGCTCAAGGCCCAGCACGCTTATTTGGCCACCCCCAAGAAGCGCAGCTGGCTGGCCGGCTCGAAGACCGCCGACGTGAAGAACCTCACGATTAACGGTGAGAAGAACGTCGTTATTAATAAGTAAAGACCGATTCCGCCCATGAGCCCCCTCTACCGCCGAGTCAGCCTCCGCCTTCTACCGATTCTGTTCTCGTGTTACCTGGTCAACTACATCGACCGGGTGAACGTCAGCTTCGCCAAGCATGACCTCGGTGCCGCGCTCCACCTGAGCGATGCGGCCTACGGACTGGGGGCGGGTCTTTTCTTCATCGGCTACTTCGCCTTCCAAGTGCCCAGCAATCTGATGCTGCACCGCATCGGTGCTCGCCGGGCGATCGCTCTGATCATCCTGCTCTGGGGTGTCATTTCCGCGGCGGGCGCCCTCGTGCACACCGAACAACAGTTCTACGGACAACGCCTGCTGCTCGGGGCATCCGAAGCCGGCTTCTTCCCGGGCGTCATCCTTTACATCACCTCTTGGTATCCGGCCGCGATCCGCGCGCGCGTCTTCGCGCTTTTCCTAACCGCGATTCCCGTTGCTGGACTCATCGGCGGACCGCTCTCGGGCTTCATCCTGCAAAACCCTCCCAGCGCCGCTCTGCAAAACTGGCAGTGGCTCTTCGTACTGGAAGGCATCCCTTGCCTCGCGCTCGCCCTCTGGGTCTTCCGCAGCCTGCCGGATTCTCCGACCGATGCCCCTTGGCTGAAACCGGAAGAGCAACGTCAATTAACCGACGACCTCCAGGCTGAAGCGAATACCCCGGTCGGCGGCGACTACACACCCGACTCCGCCCTCAAAGCGTTCCGCCATCCGCTCGTCTGGAAACTCTGCCTGCTTTATTTCTGCACAATGATGGGCCTCTACGCCTTGTCGTTCTGGATTCCCGCCCTTATCAAGGGGCTCGGATGGTCCGGCGACCTGCGCGTCGGGCTCATTAGCGCCATCCCATGGTCCGTAGCCGTCATCTTCATGCTGTGGTTCGGTGGACGCTCCGATCGCCAACGCGAACGCCGCCTGCACGCCAGCGCCGCCGCCCTGCTGGCCGCGGTCGGGTTCTTCCTTTGCGGGCTCACCTCCGACGGCACGTTGGGCGTGATCAGCATCTCCCTGGCCGCGGCTGGTGTCATGGGCATGATGGCCGTGCAATGGTCTATGCCGGGCGCCCTCCTTCGCGGTACCGCGGCCGCGGCGGGCATCGCGCTCGTCAATTCCTGCGGCAATCTCGGCGGCTTCGTGAGCCCCTACCTCATCGGCGCGCTCAACGACCTCACGCACACGACCGCCGGCGGACTTTTCCTCACTGGCGGGTTCCTGATGTTCGCCGCGGTAACGCTCTTTTACAGCTCCGCCCTCGAGCCGAGTCGTAATTAATATAAGCCCGCATCTCCTATCCCTGCTCACCCGGTTCATCGTTCGCTCGTCCCCAGCGTTTCCCGACACGAAAGCCGAGCTCATCAAACTTCGGGAAGTATGGGACAGACAAAACAACGCCCAAAAGTGGCATGGCAGTTTCACTGAGGATTCGACCGCCCTGGGACCAAAAACCGCCATAAAGAAGCAGCCTAAGTAAAGCAGGCGTCAAATCCGACCACCCTGGGCATTTCTTAGCGAACTTCCGTCCAGTCGGCATGGCATTCTTACCCAGGCGGGAACAATCCATGGGCTAAACCTATCTCAACCTAGATAGACCTTAATCCGGCTTCACATCCCCGAAACCACCGTTTAATTTCTAACCACCCCTTCCCCATGCGAAAGCCCCTCTTGGCGCTCCTGCCCTTCCTCGTATCCGCCTCCTTCGCGGCCGAGGACAAGATTCAGTTCAACCGAGACATCCGCCCGATCGTCGCCGACAACTGCTTCCACTGCCACGGACCCGATCCCGCCGCCCGTAAGGCCAGCCTCCGCCTCGACACCGAAGCCGGCTTCTTCGCCGTCCGCCTGAACAAGGACGGCAAGGAAGAACCTCCGACCGTTATCAAAGGCCATCCGGAGAAGAGCAGCCTCTTCCAGCGCATCAGTTCCAAGGATGAAGAAGAAATCATGCCTCCACCCAAGGAGCATAAGACCCTGAAGCCCGCCCAAATCGCACTCATTAAACATTGGATCGAACAAGGTGCGCCGTGGCAGCCACACTGGTCGCTCGTCACTCCGCAGAAAGCCCCGCTTCCGGAAGTCGCCGACGCCGCTTGGTCCAAGAACCCCATCGACCGTTTCGTCGCCGCCAAGCTCGCCGCCGCCGGCCTGAAGCCCGCGCCCGAAGCCGAAGCCCATCAGCTCATCCGACGCCTCACTCTCGACATCACCGGCCTGCCTCCCTCTCCGGAGCTCCTGACGAAATACCTGCCGAAGGACGGCTCGCGCCTGTCCGAAGACCAGTCCACTAAACTTGTAGACGAACTGATGGCCACCCCAGCCTACGGCGAACACCGCGCGCGCTACTGGCTCGACGCCGCCCGCTACTCCGACACGCACGGCCTGCACTTCGACTCCTACCGCGAGATGTGGGCCTACCGCGACTGGGTCGTGAAAGCCTTCAATCGTAATCAGCCGTTTGATCAGTTCACCGTCGAACAGCTCGCGGGTGATCTCCTGCCGAAACCGACCGAAGACCAGCTGATCGCCACGGGCCTGCAACGCTGCAACATTACCACCAACGAAGGCGGCACCATTGCGGAAGAAAACCTCGCCAACTACGCCTCTGACCGCGTGCAGACTATGGGCTGGGTCTTCCTCGGCATGACCACCAATTGCTGCCAGTGCCACGACCATAAGTTCGATCCGATTTCGCAAAAGGATTATTATTCCATGGCGGCCTTCTTTCGTAACACGACGCAAGGCGCACTCGACGGCAACGTAAAGGATGGTCGCGGCCCGGTACTCGTATTACCTTCCGACACCGACCGCCCTCGCTGGACCGCCCTGCCCGCCGAAATCACCGCCGGCAAGGCGAAGATCCAAGAGGCACGCAAACTGGCCAAGCCAGAGTTCACCAGCTGGATCGCCACAGCCAAACCCGCCGACCTTAACGCCGATATCCCGGCCAAGGACCTCGTCGCCCACCTCGCCCTCAATGAAGGCAAAGGCCTACCGGCCGGTACCACCGCCAACGGTGAACCCATCACGTGGAAAGCCGACGGTAAACTCGGCGCCGCACCGGTATTCAAAAAAGGCTCCAATCTGATCATCGGCGATGCCGGCGACTTCGAAACCAAGAAGCCGTTTAGCATCGGTGCCTGGATTCGCCCGTCCGCCCTGATGGGCAACGGCGCTATCGTGGCCCGCATGGATGATCCCAAAGGCGCCCAGGGGTGGAATTTCTTCCAATCCAGCAAGAACCTCTCCCTCCACGTCATCAGTAAGTGGCCCGACGACGCCCTCCATGTCACTACGACCAAGAATCCGCTCAAGGCCGGCGTCTGGCAGCATGTCTTCGTGACCTATGACGGCAGCGGCAAGGCCGCCGGCGTTAAGTTCTACGTCGACGGCGTGCTCACCGACTCCAGGGCCAATATCGACAAGCTCAAGACCGCCACGAAAGCGAGTACGCCCACCCGCATCGGCCAGCGCAGCACGAGTGAGTTCTTCGACGGCAATATCCAAGACGTCCTGCTCTACGGGCGCCACCTCGATAACAACGACATCGCGACCATCGCTAAGGTCGGGCCGACGCAGCACCTACTCGCGACGGCGAAGCTCAACGACAAGCAAAAGGATATAATCTTTGAGTATTACCTCTCCTCGCGCCACGAGGGCTTTAAGAATTCGAGCAAGGCCCTGGCCAAACTGGAAGGCGAGCTGACGACGATTAAGACCCGCAGTCCGCTCACGCATATCCAAGAAGAGAAGATGGATTCCAAGCCGATGGCTAATATCCTAATTCGCGGTGCCTACGATAAACTCGGCGCCCAAGTCGAAGCCGAAGTCCCCGCAGCCTTAGGCAAACTCCCAGCTGACGCCCCGCGCAACCGCCTCGGCCTCGCCCGCTGGCTCGTCAGCGATGTCAATACGCTCACCGCCCGCGTGACCGTCAACCGCCTGTGGCAGGAGATTTTTGGCACGGGGCTGGTCAAGACCACCGAAGACTTCGGCATCATGGGCAG
>CAIRLQ010000236.1 GCA_903879465.1 uncultured Opitutia bacterium
CGTCGATCGTTTTGTCGGTGTCTCCGACTTCTTCACCATCGACGTCGCCGACTTCATTGCCCAGCCGGCCGACTCCGCGGCGGTCAAGGCCTTCGTCGACCGCCACCCTGAACTCGTCGGTACGATTACCCTCGCGGGCATCGACCGGCCGTTCACCACCACGCGTGCCGACGTCGAGCGCACGGCCGCCAAGTTTCTCTTAGCTGTCCAGGAGGCCGGTAAGGTCTATCGCCATATCGTCTCCGTCAAGGGTGTCGGCCGCTTCGTTCCGGAAATCTCGATGGACGAGACCGACAGCCCGCAGACCCCGCCTGAATTGCTGATCATCCTCGCGGCCATCGCCGATGAAGGTGTGCCGATCCAGACGATTGCCCCCAAGTTCACGGGTCGCTTTAATAAGGGCGTCGATTACGTCGGCGATATCGTCCAGTTCGAGCGTGAATTTAACGACGACCTCTGCGTCATTGCCCACGCGGTAAAGCAGTATGGCCTCCCGGCCAATCTGAAGCTCTCCGTGCACAGCGGTAGCGACAAGTTTTCCATCTACCCGGCCATCCGCCGCGCCCTCGCCAAGCATGGTGCCGGCGTCCACGTGAAGACCGCGGGCACCAATTGGCTCGAAGAATGCATCGGCCTAGCCGAAGCCGGCGGCGAAGGCCTCGTCATCGCGAAGGAAATCTACGCCGAAGCCCACGCCCACATGGACGAGCTCTGTCTGCCTTACGCCACGGTCATCGATATCGATCGCTCCAAACTGCCCTCTGTCGCCGAAGTGAACGGCTGGACGAGTGCGCAATACGTCGGCGCCCTGCGTCACGATCAGAAGAATCCCCTCTATAACGCCAACATCCGCCAGCTCATCCACGTCGGCTTCAAAGTCGCGGCGAAGATGGGCCCGCGCTACCTGAATGCGCTGAAGACTTATCGAGCTGACTGCGCGCGTAACGTGACCGGCAACCTCTTCGATCGCCACATCAAGCCGCTCTTCCTGTAAGCGGAAGCAGCGAGTGGTCCACGAAGGCGCGGAGCGATCCGCGCTTTTTTATTTAGCTCTCTTCTGGAACCACGCCGTCACCCAAAGCACCGCCAGCAAGGTCACCACGACGGAGATTTCGTTAGCCTTGACGAAGAGTAACACGAGGATTTCTTTACACGTGTCGTTCTTCGCTAGGATTAGTAAGTCCGCGAGGGCCACTAGAATGGTCAGTATGAGTGAACCCATGAATAGGAGTCGCGAGCGACTGTGGGCGGCGAGCGCCAGTAGAAGGTAGGGCAGGGTGGTCGCCAGTAGGTATCCAGATATGATGAGGATCTCCCCCCGCTCTGCTGCCAAAAGCTCTAAAGGATTATGACCGAAAATAAAAAGCACGCCTACCGCTTCGCCCAGGCCCAAAATGATTGGTAACCAGAAGGCGATGCGTCTCTCCATGCTGTGTGGGACTTCGGCTTCTTCGTTCATGTCCAAAACGTCTGAAACCAATTCCTACTTCTTGGCCGCGAAATCGCGCGCGTAAGCTTCAGCGAAGTAGCTGAGGATCACGTCGGCACCGGCGCGGCGAATGGCGAGGAGCGACTCGTCGCGCGTGGCGCGGAGATCGAGCCAGCCTTTTTCGGCGGCGGCGTGCAGTTGGGCATATTCGCCCGAGACTTGGTAAGCGGCGATTGGCAGGCTGGTCGACTCGCGCAGGTCGCGGATGATGTCGAGGTAGGCGCCGGCGGGCTTCACCATCAGGAGGTCGGCGCCTTCTTCGGCATCGAGGATCGCCTCACGGGCGGCCTCGCGGCGATTGGCGGGATTCATCTGGTAGGTGGCCTTGGAGATGGGAGCTTGGCCGGCCTGGCGGGCGCTGC
>CAIRLQ010000237.1 GCA_903879465.1 uncultured Opitutia bacterium
CGTCCTCCTCGACCGCGCCACGTCGCGGCCCGTGATTGTCGCCTCGACCGAAGGCGGCGTCGAAATCGAGAAGGTCGCGCACGACACGCCCGAGAAGATTCACAAGGTCTTCGTCGATCCGGCCTATGGCCTCGCCGACTTCCAGGTCCGCGACTTGATCTTCAAGCTCGGTTTCAGCCCGGCCGAAGCCAAGAACGCGGGCAAGCTCATCCGCAATCTTTACACCTGCTACTGGGAAACCGACGCCGCGATGGTCGAGGTCAATCCGTTGATCACGACCCCGACCGGCGAAGTGCTCGCCCTCGACGGCAAGGTCTCTTTCGACGACAACGCGCTCTTCCGCCATCCCGAAATCGTCGCCCTGCGCGATCTCAACGAGGAAGACCCGAAGGAAATCGAAGCCTCGAAGTACGCGCTCAGCTACATCGCGCTCGACGGCAACATCGCCTGCCTCGTCAACGGCGCGGGCCTGGCGATGAGTACGATGGACATCATCAAGCATTTCGGCGGCACGCCCGCCAATTTCCTCGACGTCGGCGGCGGGGCCTCGAAGGACCAGGTCATCGCGGCCTTCAAGATCATCCTCGGGGATTCGAACGTGAAAGGCATCCTCGTGAATATCTTCGGCGGCATCATGGACTGCAACGTGATCGCCCAAGGCATCGTCGAAGCGGTCAAAGAGGTCGGCCTCAAACTCCCGCTGGTCGTCCGCCTCGAAGGCAATAACGTCACCGCCGGCAAAGCCACCCTCGCCGCCTCGGGCCTCAAGCTCGTCGCCGCCGACACGATGGCGGATGCGGCGCAGAAGATCGTGAAGCTGGTCGCGGCGGCGTGAGGGGCCGCAGTTGAAGGTTGAAAGTTTAAAGCTGAAAGACCGAAAAACTGGAGCCTTCCGCCGCTTCGCCTTTAAACCTTAACCACCCCCGCAACATGCCCATCCAAGTCAAAGAACTCGCCTTTGTTTTTCATCCGGTCACGGACATCGCGCGCGCCCGCCAGTTCTACGAGGGCGTTCTCAGCCTCAAGACGGGCGTCCAGTTTGAATTCTCTCCGGGTCAGTGGTGGGTCGAGTATGACATCGCGGGCCAGGCGCTCGCCATCTCCAACGCCATGCCCGGTACCAAGAGCGAAAGTCTCGTACTCGAGGTCGTGAGTCTCGATGAGGCGGTCGAGACGCTCGCCGCGGCCAACATCCCGCTCCTCGGCGGAAAAGTGATGAAATTCCCGTCCTGCCGCATGTGCCGCATCGCCGATCCCGACGGCAACGAAATCGGACTCCATCAACGCAAGGCCAAGGCCTGACGGCTTTCGCTGATTACGCACGACACCTTACCCCTTACACCTGCCTCCTCCTCCTCATGGCCATCCTCATCACTCCTGAAACGAAGATCCTCATCCAAGGCATCACCGGTGAATTCGGCGCGCGCCACACCAAGCTCTCGCTCGATTATGGCACGGCCGTGGTGGCCGGCGTCACGCCCGGCAAGGGCGGCCAGTTCTTCGAGCACAACGGGCACAAGGTGCCGATCTTCAACTCCGTGGCCGACGCCGCGAAGGCGACCGGTGCCACCGTGTCCGCCATCTTCGTGCCGCCGCCCTTCGCGGCCGACGCGATCCTGGAGTGCGTTGACGCCGGCCTCGACCTCGCCGTCGCGATCACCGAGGGCATTCCGATTCGCGACATGGTGCGGGTGAAGCGTGCGATGCAGGGCAGCAAGACCCGGCTGGTCGGGCCCAACTGCCCCGGACTCGTCAGCCCCGGCGCCGGCGAAGGTTCCAAGGGCGGTTGCCGCATCGGCATTGCGCCCGGCTACATCAACAAGCAGGGCCACGTGGGCGTGGTCTCCCGCTCCGGCACCCTCACCTACGAGGCGGTCTTCCAGCTCACGAGCAAGGGCATCGGCCAGAGCACGACCGTCGGCATCGGCGGCGATCCGGTCAACGGCACCTCGCACCTCGATGTCGTCAAGCTGTTCAACGCCGACCCTGACCCGCACGGCATCATCCTCATTGGCGAAATCGGCGGCAACGCCGAGGTCGAAGCCGCGCGC
>CAIRLQ010000238.1 GCA_903879465.1 uncultured Opitutia bacterium
TCTTCCTCGCCGTAGCAGCAGTTCTCGAGGATCGGGCAGTGACGTTGATATTTTTCGGACGCGTCGACGATGTCCCAGCATTCGTCGACGGTCAGGCCGCAGTTCACCTCGATGAAGGCGTGTTTGCCGAGCTCCATGGAGCGGATGGCCATCGGCTTATGCCATTCCCAGGGCGTGGCGATGAAGACGATGTCAACGTCGTCGCGGGCAACCATCTTCTCCCAGACGTTTTCATCGCCACTGTAGACCGCGGGGCGCCTCCCGGTCCTCTTGAAGACGACTTCCGCCTGAGCCTTGGCACGGTCATTGACGATGTCGCAGAGTGCGACGACTTCGGCGAACGGGGTGGCGGCGGCGGAGGCTACGTGAGCAGAGCCGCGGTTGAGGCCGATGATGGCCACGCGGACCTTCTCGGTCGGCTTGGTCGTGAGATCCCAGACGGGTTTATTACCCGCTGGACGCGGCCGGCCGGAGCCCATCTCAGTCGCGGCGCGATGCTTCAGTTGCGCGGGGTCCGGTTTAGCGTCGGCGGAAGGGATGGCATTGATGCCGAGTCCGAGACCCGCGAGGGTTCCGAGTTTTAGGAAATCGCGACGAGAGTTCTCGGGTGGGCGCATGGGGTCAGCGGGGTGACCTTATCACAGCGAAGCGACGGCAGGGTTGCAACGGATTTGCCCAAGCCTAATTCTATTATTTAACTTATGAAGCCTTGGGTCCATTTAATCCCGAATACCGCCAGATTACGCACGGTATGGGCCATAAAGCAGGGTAGTAGGGAGCGGTCCGGATTGAGCGGATTGAAGCGCGCGACGTAGAGCCAAAGTGAAGTGATCCATGCGAACAGCGCGCTCACGCGCCCCTCGGGCTCGCTGAGATCGAAGTTATGGATGAGCGCAAATACCAGCGAGCCGATGATGATGATCGTGAGCAGTTTGCGGCCGACACTTTCGCCGGGGGCGACGAAGCCGCGGAAAAGGACCTCTTCGACGACCGAGGCCCCGATGAGTTGGAAGATGAAGATCGCCGGTAGCACGGTTTGCTGGTCGGTGAGGCCAGCGCGTTTTTCAACGGCCGCCTCGGCGATGGTAATCAGGAGCGCTCCGGCGGCGGCGGCGAAGTAGGCAGCCCGTGGTGCGTACGTCGTGCCCGGCCAGAAGCCTTCGGGGCCTCCGTTGGCGCGACGCTTACGTCGTTCGCGGGCCCAGGCGATGAGTACGAATAGCCCGAGTGCGCAGTAGAGCAGGGCTTTGGCGCCGGTGAGATTCATCGTTTCAGCGCACGCCGAGCACCCAGGCCCGATAGCCGGAAGAAGCATGCGTGGCTTCGATGGTGAGCCATTGCGGGACCTTGTATGGATGGTGCGAGTGCACCCAAGCTTCCAGGTCGTGGCCTTTACTGGTGGCGAATTTGAAGGTCACGCGAAACTCATCCTCGGACTGCACCTGACCTTCCCAAGTGAAGTGCGAGCGGACCGGGCCTTCGACCTGGGCGCAGGCCGCTAGACCGGCGGCGACTGCGCCTTCGGCGAGTCGGTCGGCTTCCTCGCGGGAGGGTAGCGTGGTCCAGGCGATGCCGACGGCTTCAGTCATTCGCTTCGTTATCGGGTTTTAGATAGCGCTCGGTGATGATGTTGATCAGGTGGTCGCGCGCTTCTTCAACGGAGTCGACGTGGATGTAGAAATCACGGTCAGAGGGGGACACCATACCCCATTCGTGGAAGGTCTCGAAATTAACTGCGTTCTTCCAGAAGGCCGAACCGAATAATAGCACCGGGAAATGTTTCTTCGTCTTGCCGGTTTGGATCAGCGTAAGCATCTCGAAGAGTTCGTCGAACGTACCGAAGCCGCCGGGGAAGGCCACGAGCGCCTTGGCGAGATAGAGGAACCAGTATTTGCGCACGAAGAAATAGTGGAACTCCAGGTCGAGCTCGGGCGTGATGTAGGGATTGTGTTCCTGTTCGAAGGGTAGGGCGATGCCAAGCCCGACCGAGCGGCCGCCGGCTTGATGCGCGCCGAGGTTTGCGGCTTCCATGATTCCGGGGCCACCGCCGGAGCATACCAGGAAGCGCTGCCACTCCGGGAGGGACATTGACCACTTCGTCATCTCGAAGGAAAGCGCGCGGCATGCTTCGTAGTACGCAGAACTGCGGAGGTTGATTTCCGCGAGGCGGAGGCGGAGTGCGCATTCGGCGCCGTCGCATTGTCCCGAGGCGGCCATGATTCTTGCTTCCGCCAACTGTTTCTGGGCGACTTCGGGCGGCAGGGTCCGTGCCGAGCCGAACATTACCACCGTATTACGGACGCCATATTTCTTGAAGCGCAGATGGGGCTCCATCATCTCGGCCATCACCCGAATCGTGCGGGCCTGGGGGCTGAGCATGAACTCCTGGTTTTGGTAGGCCCGGGGCGGGGTGGGCCTAAGTTTGCCTTTTTCTGGGCTCATTCCCCATCCTTCCCCCGGACGAGGGTCCTGCCAAGCCGGGAAGCGTGGGGCTTGACACCCTTGGCGGGGCTGTCTTGGCTCTACCCTTTAAAGCCCATGCA
>CAIRLQ010000239.1 GCA_903879465.1 uncultured Opitutia bacterium
AGGCGTCCGCTTGTGTCCGCCCTTACTCCCATGGCCTCCCTCCCCGTCAACCGTATCAAGAAGAAGAACATCATGAGCTACAATGGTGAGCTCTGCCTCGTTCTGGAGTGCCTCGTGCGCACCCCCCCGAACAACGCCTCGTACGTCCAGATGGAGCTTCGCTCCATTAAGACCGGCGCCAAAATCCCTGTCCGCTGCGGCATCGGAGTCAGCTTCGACGTCTTTGACAATAGCACCAAGTCCCTCGAGATGTCCTATGAGGCCGACGGCAGCTACGTCTTCGTCGACACCAACACCAACGAGGAATACTACATCTCGGCCGCCTCCCTCGCGGACTCCAAAGAATTCCTGATTTCCGGCACGTCGTACATGGTCCTCTTTGTCGAAGATAAGCCGATCACGGTCGACCTCCCCCCCTCCGTCATCGTCGAAGTCCTTGAAGCCCCTCCTGCCGTCAAGGGAGACACCGCCGGCAACGTCCAGAAGACGGTGACTTGTGAAAACGGCCTCCAGGTCAACGTCCCGCTCTTTATCAAGCAGGGGGAGAAGATCAAGGTCAGCACCGAGAACAAGGAATACCTCGGCCGCGCCTAAGCCCAGGCCGAAGACCGACCCAAAGAACCCCGGACCTCCGGGGTTCTTTCTTTGGGCAGCTTGGCCGAAGGCCAACCGGCAAGGAGTGCGTAGACCCGCAGGGATTCGAACCCCGACAAAGTGAACCAAAATCACTTGTGCTACCGTTACACCACGGGTCTGCGCACCCCGACTGAAGAGCGACTCATGGGTCGGAGTCAAGCGAGACCAAGGCGGGGTTGACGCTGGGGAGTCTTCGGCTCATTTCCCCTGTATGCCCGCCACCACCGCCAAGAAGCCGAAGTACCGTCGTATCGTGCTGAAGATCAGCGGCGAAGCACTGCGCAACGACGCGACCGGCGAAGCCATCGACAGTAAGGTCCTCGACCGCCTCGCGGAAGAGCTCCGCTCGATCCAGAAAATCGGCACGCAAGTCGCGGTCGTCGTCGGTGGCGGCAATATCTTCCGCGGCCTCGCCGGCGCCCGCGCCAATGGCACGGATCGTACGACGGGCGACAATATGGGTATGCTCGCCACGGTCATCAACGGGCTCGCCCTGATGGATCGACTGGAAAAAGCCGGGCTGGAATGCCGCGTGATGACCGCCATCCCGATGGACCGTATCGCCGAACCTTTCATCCAACGCCGCGCCACCCGCCACCTTGAACGCGGACGCATCGTCATCTTCGTCGCTGGCACGGGCAACCCTTACTGTACCACCGACTACGCCGCCGCCCTACGCGCCAATGAAATCGGTGCCGACGCGATCCTCAAGGCCACCAAGGTCGACGGAGTCTACGACAAGGACCCCATGAAGCATAAGGACGCCAAACGCTACACGCGCGTCTCGCACGCCGAAGCCCTACAAAAGCGCCTGGGCGTGATGGATGCCGAAGCTTTCTCCCTCTGCGAAGCCAACAAACTGCCGATCATCGTTTTCTCAATGTCCGACAACGGCGCCGTGAAAAAAGCCGTACTCGGCCAGCCCATCGGCACGCTCGTCGCCTAATTTTCCAATAACACCCCACCCTCACGCATTCCATGGACATCAAGAAAATCATCGCCGACGGCGGCAACGCTATGAAGAAGGCCGTCGAACATACCCAGCACGAGTTTGCGACGCTCCACACGGGCAAGGCCTCGCCCGGGATGATCGAGAACATCCAAGTCCACGTCGAATCCTACGGCATGACGCAGCGACTGAAAGACATGGCCGCCATCACGACGCCCGACGCCCAGACCATCGTCGTCCAGCCTTTCGACAAGGCTGTCATGGACGATATTCGCAAAGCCATTCAAGCCGCGAACGTAGGCATCAACCCCGTGCCGCAGGGCAACTTCATGCGCTGCCCGGTCCCTTCCCTCTCCGGCGAACGCCGGCTCGAACTCGCCAAGCGTGCCACGCAGATGGCCGAAGAAGGCAAGGTGCGCGTGCGTAATGCCCGCCGCGACGCCCTCGAAACCCTGAAGAAGGGCAACAAGGAAAAGGTCGTCACCGACGACGATCTAAAGCGCTCCGAGAAAGAAATTCAGACGCACACCGACAACTTCACCAAGGAGATTGAAAAACATCTCAAGGCGAAGGAATCCGACCTGACCGGCAACTAAGTCGACCCCCTGGCAACAACCGACGGCGCTCCCCCACGGAACGCCGCTCTTTGACGCCGACTGTTTACTTCCATGAATATTCACGAAGACCAAGCCAAGGAACTGGTCGCTCAGTTCGGCGTCGCCGTGCCCAAGGGCGTGGCGGTCAAATCCGCCGCCGAATTTGAAGGCGCGCTGGCCAAGATCGACACCTCCGGTGGCATCATGGTTAAATCCCAGATTCACGCCGGCGGCCGCGGCAAGGGCACTTTCACCGATGGCTTTAAAGGCGGCGTGAAGTTCTCGCCGACCAAGGAGAAAGCCCTCGAGAACGCCAAGGCAATGCTTGGCAACACCCTCGTGACCGCCCAGACGGGCACCGAAGGCCGTAAGGTCCAGACGATTTATTTCACCGAAGCTGCCAACCTGGGCAAACGGCCCGACGGGCGCGATGACGAGTACTACCTCGCCATCCTGCTTGACCGCGCGTCGTCCTTCCCAGTCATCGTCGCTTCGACCGAAGGTGGCATGGAAATCGAACACGTCGCCCACCATACCCCGGAGAAAATCTTCAAAGTACAGGTCGACCCGGCCGTCGGGCTCCAGGCCTTCCAGGCCCGCCAGATCGCCTTCTCACTTGGCTTCTCGGGCGACCTCTTCAAACAGTGTGTCGCGCTCGTGACAAAGCTCTACCAGTTCTACTGGGAAAAGGATTGTGCGATGGTCGAAGTAAACCCGCTTCTGGTCACGAAGGAGGGCAAGCTCCTCGCCCTCGACGCCAAGGTATCGTTCGATGACAACGCCCTCTTCCGTCACCCCGATGTGGTCGCCCTCCGCGACCTTAACGAGGAAGACGCTAAGGAAATCGAAGCTTCGAAATTCGGCCTCTCCTACATCGCCCTCGATGGC
>CAIRLQ010000240.1 GCA_903879465.1 uncultured Opitutia bacterium
ATCGAGCTTCCGCAGGGTGGCGAGGTTAAGGAAGACGACGCCCCCATCATTCGCTATGTAAACTCCCTGATCGTCGACGCCATCCGCCGTAAGGCCTCGGATATTCACCTGGAGCCTCTCGAGAAGCGTTTTCGGGTACGTTTCCGAATCGACGGTGTGCTGCAGGAAATGAAGGGGCCTCCCAAGCGCCTGCAGGCTTCGATTATCTCCAGACTCAAGCTCATGGCCGAGACTTCCCTGGCCGAGAAGCGTATTCCCCAGGACGGTCGTATTCAGGCCAAGACCGGTGGACGAGATATCGATTTGCGCGTCTCCATCCTCCCGACCGTCTACGGTGAGTCCATCGTCATGCGAATCCTCGACAAGGAGGGGCTTAAGCTCGGTCTTCCTGAATTGGGCTTCTTCGCTGACGACCAGGCGAAATTCCAGAATCTCATTTCCGGTTCTGACGGGGTCTTTCTGGTCACCGGTCCGACCGGTTCAGGCAAGTCGACGACGCTCTACTCCGCGTTGAATTATATTAATAAGCCCGACCGTAAGATCATTACCGTCGAAGACCCCGTCGAATACCAGATGGCGGGCATCAATCAGGTGCAGGTGAAGCGCGATGTCGGCATGACTTTCGCCGCGGCCCTGCGTGCGATGCTACGTCAGGCGCCCAATATCGTGATGATCGGGGAAATTCGAGATCTCGAGACTGCGGAAATCGCCATCAATGCCGCGCTGACCGGCCATATGGTGTTCTCAACGTTGCACACCAATGACTCCGTGAGCTCGGTGACCCGCCTCGTGGATATCGGCGTGAAGCCCTTTCTCGTTTCCGCCGCGCTACGTGGAGCGCTGGCCCAGCGCCTCGTCCGCCGCAACTGTCAGTCGTGCCTTCAGCCCTATAAGCCCACCGCCAAGGAGCTCTACTCCATTGGTATGACCGAGCAGGATCTCGCGAACGCCACCCCGATGAAGGGTGCGGGTTGCCCGAAGTGCGGCGAACGCGGCTACAAAGGCCGCCGCGGAGTGTTCGAAATGTTCGTCATCACGGAGGAGATTCAGGAGATGATTTATGGCGGCTCCACGCTCGTGGAGTTGCGTCGCAAGGCCCGCGAAGCCGGGATGCGCACAATGCGCGAAGATGGTCAGCGCAAGATCGCCTCGGGTATGACCACTATCGAGGAAGTCCTTGGTGCCACTGTCGCCGACGACGTGATCTGACCCATGGCCTATGTAATGAACCAGCTCGTGGAGGCCATGATTGAGAATGGCGCTTCGGACCTACACATCCATGTGGGCCGCTCGCCGTGTCTGCGGGTCAACGGCGACATCGTCGCCATCGAGGGGCCAGACCTTACCGAAGCGGAGGTCAAGCAATTCGTCCTCACCATCGTCCCGCCGGGGCAGCTTGCTGGCTTGGAGCGGGAAGGGGGCTGCGATTTTGCCTTCACCTTCGGTACACGCGCGCGTCTCCGCGTAAACGCATTCCGCGGCCACGGCGGATATGGGATGGTGCTACGCCTCCTGCCTTCGGCCATGCTCACGCTCGAGCAATTGCGCCTGCCTCCGGTGGTCAAGGATCTCCTTGGTCGCGCCCGTGGGCTGATTCTCGTCACTGGGCCCACGGGGTCCGGTAAGTCGACCACCCTCGCTTCGATGATTAACTGGATCAACGAGAACCAGCCGGGTCATATCATCACGATCGAGGACCCCATCGAGTACACGCACAAGCACAAGAAATGTATGATCACCCAGCGCGAAGTGGGCAGTGATCTGCCCTCGTTCGCCGAAGGGGTGCGGGCGGCCCTGCGCCAGGACCCCGACGTTATTCTGATCGGCGAGATGAGAGACCTTGAGACGATTGAAGCCGCTGTCACCGCCGCTGAGACGGGGCACCTGGTCTTGGCGACCCTGCATACCTCCGGAGCGACCCGCACGATCGACCGGATCATCGATGCGTTCCCGCCCGGTGCGCGCGAGCAGATCCGCACCCAGCTCTCGACTTCGCTCTCCGCCGTCATCTCGCAGTGCCTGCTGCACGCCAAGGACGGAAGTCGGGTTGCTGCGTTCGAGATCATGCTGCGCACCGACGGGGTTGCGGCAAAGATCCGCGAAGGTAAGACGTTCCAACTCTTGACCGACATTGAAACGGGGGGCGCCCGCGGGATGCGTCCGCTCGACAGCGATCTGCTCGCCCTTTTTTCGCAAGGCCTCGTCGCGGAGGAAGAGGTCCTCACTTATTGTCACAATCCCGAGGCCATGCGTGAGCGCATGAAGTCGACCCGCCCGCTTTCTTAAACGCCCCTTCCCCCATCCATTCTCATGTTTGAAGACCACAGCGACGTGATTCGCGATATTGCCCTCGAGGCTGGCCTCGTGTCTGCCGCTCAGTCGGAAGAGATCTGGGAGTCGCATGCTACTACAGGGAAATCTTTCGCCGATAGTTTGGCTGATACCGGCCTTGCCGATCGCGCAACCATTCTGCAGGCCGTCGCCGACCATCTCCACGCTCAGTTCTACTCGGCTATCCCGGCTGATCCCGGCGACGCCTTGGCGAAAATCCTGAAGCCTGCCCAAGCTCATAAGTATGTGGTTATTCCGGTATCCGATGAGGCCGGGAAACTGACGTTGCTCGCCAAGGATCCTTTCAACTCTTCGGTCGTCAGTGAGCTGACCTTCATTCTTCAGCGTGATATCGAGATTGCGGTCGCCGATCCCGCCCAGGTGGAGGCGGCGGTTATTCGCGTCTATGGCGAGGCCACATCATCCTCGATGGAGGAACTTCTCGGAGAGTTCGATCAGGTTGAATCCACCATTGCGGTGACTGACGAAGATGTCGTCAATCAGGCCAGCCAGGCTCCGATTATCCGCTTCGTCGACCTTGTTCTGCAGGAAGGCGTCAAGGCCAAGGCCTCCGACATTCACTTCGAGCCGTTTGAGCATGAGTTCCGCATCCGTCTGCGTATCGACGGCTCCCTCTACGAGATGGCGCCGCCGCCGAAGAATCTCGCCAACGCCGTGATCGCACGCGTCAAGGTCCTTTCGGCGCTGAACATCGCCGAACGACGCGTTCCGCAGGACGGTCGCATCAAGACGACCATCAGCGGACGCCAAATCGATCTGCGCGTGTCTACCTTGCCGACGCAGTTTGGTGAGTCGGTCGTGCTTCGAATTCTCGATAAGACCGTGGTCAACCTGAGTCTAGACGCATTGTCCATGCAGGATGACATCAAGGAAGGTATCCGTGCGATGGTCAGCCGGCCCAATGGCATCTTTATTGTCACCGGTCCGACCGGCTCGGGTAAGACGACCACGCTCTATTCTGCCTTGCGCGAGGTGAATACCGAGGACGTCAAAATTCTCACCGCCGAAGATCCCGTCGAATATGAAGTCGAAGGCATCATGCAGGTGCCAATCAACCATCAGGTTGGTCTGACTTTCGCCGCCGCCCTCCGCTCCTTCCTTCGTCAGGATCCTGACACCATCATGGTGGGAGAAATTCGAGATCTCGAGACCGCCCAAATCGCCGTACAGGCCTCGCTGACTGGCCACGTGGTGCTTTCCACGCTCCACACCAATGACGCTCCGGGGGCCGTGACCCGACTGATCGATATGGGCCTGGAGCCGTTCCTTATCTCCGCTTCGCTTGAAGGTATCCTCGCCCAGCGACTTCTCCGTCGCATCTGCAAGACCTGCCGCACCGCTTACGAGCCCGACAAGGACGTCATCAATATGCTCGACGTCGACGCGCTCGAAATCGCGAATAAGAAGTTCTATTTCGGAAAGGGTTGCCCTGATTGCAACCGCTCGGGTTACAAGAGTCGCCAGGGCCTATTTGAGCTGATGTCGATCAACGACAATATCCGCACGCTCATTACGCAGAAAGCACCGACGCTCGTGCTCAAGCAAAAGGCGATCGAATCGGGCATGCGCCCGCTCCGTGAAGACGGCCTCCGCTGCATCTTTGACGGGCTTACCACCATTGAGGAAGTCCTGAAATACACCTAACTCTAAACCCAGACACTCCCATGCCCGACTACAAGTATACCGCCATCGACCGCAACGGAGCTCAGACCTCCGGGAAAGTCGAGGCCGCCAGCGACGAACAGGCCCGCCAAAAACTGATGGCCCGCGGTCTCATGGTGACCACCCTCTCCAATGATGCCGGCACCGCCAAGCCCGCCGCCGTCGCCGCCCCGAAGAAGGCCGGCATGAGTTTTAGCTTTGGCGCCAAGGTGACCGGCGCGGATGTGACGATCATGACCCGCCAGCTGGCGACGCTGATCATCGCGGGGTTACCCTTACTCCGAGCCCTCGAGTTAATCACCAAGCAGGAGCGAAACCCGGCCTTCAAGGCGGTGCTGGCGAACGTGGCCGATAGCGTTTCCCAGGGTAATAATTTATCCGAGGCGCTGCAGGCGCATCCGAAAGTTTTCGACAAGCTTTTCGTCAACATGGTACGCGCCGGTGAGGCCGGGGGCGTGCTTGATAAGGTGCTCGACCGTCTCGCGAAGTTTCGCGAAAAGGCCGAACGTATTCAGAAGAAGGTCAAATCCGCGATGGTCTACCCCGGTGTCGTCATGTCGGTGGCCGTTATCATCGTCTATATCCTGATGGTAAAAGTCGTGCCCTCTTTCCAGAAGCTGCTCGATGGCCAGAAGACCAATATGCCACCACTCACCCAGTTCGTCGTAGGAATCTCCAAGGCGCTTACCATTTACTGGTGGGCCACCCCGGTGATTATCTTTGGCTTGTATTATGGTATGAAGACCTGGCTTTCGACCGAGAAGGGAAAGAGTATCTTCGACAATGTCCTGCTTAAGTTGCCAAAGATTGGAGGCTTCTTGACAATCGTCTCGGTCTCTCGCTTCGCTCGCACCTTCGGCACCTTGATGGCTTCCGGTGTGCCGATTCTTCAGGCTATCACCATCACGCGCGACACGCTGGATAACGTCGTGATCGCCAACGCCCTCGTACGCGTCCATGACCGCGTGCGCGACGGTGAACCGCTCTCCATTCCGCTGGAGCAATCGGGCGTCTTCCCGCAGATGGTGACCTCGATGATCCAAGTCGGCGAAGAAACTGGCCAGCTGCCCGAGATGCTGAACCGTGTCGCCGATATTTATGACGAAGAAGTCGACAACGCGGTGACCGCACTGACCTCAATCATTGAGCCCGTGCTCATCGTGTTTCTTGCCGTCGTCGTCGGAACAATCGTGCTCGCGATGTTCCTGCCGCTCATCGCGCTCATTACCAAGATGACCGGCGGGGGCTGAGCTGATCTATTCCACGACAACAAAGCCCGGTCCGAAAGGTGCCGGGCTTTTTCGTGTCTAGGGCAGGGGAGTAACCCCCAAAAAAGGAGGCGGCTTGCATACCCCTATGCAAGCCGCCTGTTTTTTACTGCTTTATCTTACTTACCCCATTGTCCCGTAGGACAAATTTAATACCTGATAACGTGCATTTAATCCCGGGCTGCACAAGCCTATTCGACGTATTTTAAGCCATTCTTTGGTAAATGGCTGCCATTCAGGACTTTAAAATTGGGTGCAGGGGTAGGATTTGAACCTACGACCTTCAGGTTATGAGCCTGACGAGCTAACCGGGCTGCTCCACCCTGCAATAAGTGGGAAGGTGCAGGAGAAAGGGCGGAGGGCAGGGTCGCAAGTCATTTTTTTGACTCATCTGCAATGGCTGGTCGTGCCGTCCGTCAGGCAAAAAGGTTTGAAGCCTCCCGTGCGGGGTTGATGATTCCTCACCCCGGCAATCGATGAGCGAAGATATCCCCTCAGCCCCTTCAGGTGACGTATCGCAGGATGACGCGCTGAAAGTCCCGGTCCCTGTGGCCGAGGTCTCGATTGGTTCAAAGCGAGTGAAGCCTGGATTCTGGCGTCGCATCGGCGGCGGTGGCCTCACCGTCTCGGTCGCGATCCACGTCTTGCTGGTATTCGTCGCCGCGGCCTACGTGATTTCCACGGTCAACGATAACGCCAAGAAAGAGCCGAATACTTTCGCCACCGGCGCCGGCGGCGGTTCGGGCGGCGAGCGAGTCAAGAATACGCAGCATAAGATTCAGCCGAAGAACGTCAAATCACTCGCCAAGACCACGACGCGCATCACCTCCAAGAGCGCGTCGGCGACGATTGCGTTGCCCGACCTTCCGAACTCCGCGTCGGCTTCCTCGATGGTTTCCGGCATGATGGCCGGCGGGGCTTCCAAGGGCTTCGGCGGCGGCTCTGGCGGCGGTATCGGCGTCGGCAAGGGAATGGGGTCTGGCGGCGGTAAGAACTTCGTGGCGAAGCCCGTGCTCGGAGCGAACATCTTTGCCCAGCGCTTGGCGGTCTACTTAGACGCCTCGGCTTCGATGCTGCCGTATCTCGAGAGGGTCGAAGCTGAGATTCGCGATAAATTCCCGGATGCCGATGTCTTCCTGGGGAACGGTGTTTTTATCAGCGTCCAAGATGTGGAGATTGTCGGCGGCGATAAGTTTAAAGGTACCCCTTACCTTAACCGCCCGACTGGTGGCGCAAAGAAGAAGAACACCAAGGGTGATATTGTCGAAACCGATACCAATCCAGCCAAGCTCACGAGCGCCGGGCGCAGTATCCTGAAAAAATACGGGAATGGGTTTAAAATCGGTTCAGTGGGAGCGTGGATTGATATCCTGAAGGACGAGCGCAATTACGATGCCCTCATTATCTTTTCGGATTTTGCTGATGGGGTGAGCCAGCGTCGCACCAAGGGCTATAAGCCTGACAAGGGGATGCGTCCCGACCCGCCCGTGGTCTTTTCTGATTACGCAGGCGGCGGCGCCGGCATGGCTCGCTATGCCAAAATTATCGCCACCGGCGGTTCGTCCGGACAGTCCGTCATTCAGACCAAGGACACCACAGGTTTGGAGGTCGATATGCTCGTCATCGGCTCGGGCGTCGCCCCAAACTCGAAGATTACCGAAATTAAACCCAACGTCAGTTTCACCCTCGACAAGCCGTTGAAGGCGAATGTCAGTGGAAAAATTTCAGCTAACAACGGCGGCGATAAACGCACCCCCGAGGAACGAAAGTGGGAGGAAGAATGGATCAAGGCTTTCTCGGCCGCCAAGGATAACAAGGGACCCCGTCTGTACCTTCTTTCTATCGATAGGGACCCAAAGGGAATCTTAGCGGAATGTGTGGAGGCCTCCGAAGGACAAATTAAGTTAGTGCGGGGTCTTAAGACGACCGACCCGGTTGCGGCCAAGCCAGCCCTCGGGGCACCTGCCGGGAGCATCATGCAGACCCCGGCGCCCGCGGCGACCACCGTGCCGGCCAGCACCACCGATGCGGGGCTTAAGGGCGTCACGACGAAGGCCGGTACTAAGCCAGTTCGCTGAGCGGTGCGGGTGAGTTGATCGCGGTTGGGTGGTGTGCGGGGGGGATACCCCTCAGCACCTGATAGGTCATTCCTGTGGGGACGGCTGCTTGAGGATCTACGCACGGTGCTAGAATGGCGCGATGGATGGATTGCCTCCTTTGCGCCCCAGGACACACCGCCGCTCTGTGCGCGGCTTGGTTGTATCGATGGCGATACACTTGCTGCTGGTGGTTGCTGCTGGTTGGATTGTGTTCCAGCAAGCAAGCGTCCAGCGGAAGCAAGAGTTCGTCGCGCATGCGGTCGCGGGCGGGCGTGCCACGGCAGGCGCGACGGTGCATCCGGTCCGTCGCCCGAAGGTCAGCGTGCCGCGGGCACGATTAGCGACGAAAGCTGCCAGCGCCACCCTTTCACTGCCTCCGATGCCTGCACTGCCGCTCGGTGGTGCACGGGGTCTTGCGGCGGGTCGTGGCGGGGCTTTCGGGCGAGAAGTTGGGTTGAGCGTCGGGGGTGGAGGTCTGGGCGCAGGCCTGGGCAAGTCCGTCGGATTCGTGGGCCGTCCAGTGATGGGGGCGGTGATCCGCGCCCGCCGCGTTGCCGTCTACTTGGATTGTTCGGGCTCCATGAAAGCCTATCTGCCGCGCGTGGAGGCGGAAATCAGGAAGCAGTTTCCTGACGCGGATGTTTTTCGATTTGATGGAGCCCGCGTGGTCGGGTTGGGTGATATGGTCGTCCATGGGCGACGTTTCCACGGCATCGCCCCCAAACTCCGGCAAGGTCCTTCGCAGACGGTGCTGACGACGTTGACAGCCAACGGCCGGCAGGTGCAGGCCAAGATTAAGACGGCGTGTGAGCAAGGTTCACTCGGAGCCTGGATGGATCGGTTGCTGCCCGAGTCCTATGATGCCTTGGTGATTTTCTCGGATTTCCAGGATGGGGTTCGTCTTTACGAAGCGAAGAAAGGAGGCGCCCCGCATCTGATTTACTCCGATAGTTCTTATCATCGCGTCGGGGCTGCCCCCAAGGTGCCTACGCATTGGCAGCGCGAATGGCTGGAGGCCTTTGCCAAGGCGGGGCGAGGGGCGGGGCCACGGCTGTATCTCTTCACCGTGCAGCAGGAGCCTCAGGCCTTCTTGCAGGCCTGCGTGGCGGCCTCCGGCGGCACTTCGGTGTCGGTGGCATGGCTTAAGAAGTCTGCGCGGCCGCCGCGTTGACGGTTGCACCCTTCGTGCGGACGGCTTGGATGGTCCCATGGGTCCTTTCACTGCGGAATACCGAGCTAATTTCTCCGACACCGACGCGGCGGGCATCGTGCATTTTTCGACGATCTTCTTCTGGGTCGAGGCCACCGAGGAAGCCCTCTTCCGTCAACTGAAGCTGCCGTTCATCCGGGCCGAGGGCACGAAGCTGATCGGCTTTCCCCGAGTGCGTGTCGAGTGCGACTTCCTTTCGCCGATCTATCGTGAGGATCTCGTGATGATTGCGCTGACCCCGGCGGAGCTGGGCGATAAAAAGATCATCTGGGCGTTCGAGGCCAAGGTCGGTGACCGCGCGGTCGCTAAGGGCGCCTTGACGACCGTCTATGCCTGGCGCGAAGGGCAGGGGCCGATGGCCGCTGCTTTGGTGCCGCTCGAGATCAAGACCGCCCTGCAGAAGCACTTTGGGGGCTGAGCGATGACCGGAGGTACAATGAAGAAGTCGCTGGTGTTGCTCGGCCTGATCGCCGTCTGCTTTATCTGCTTCTCCGTCCTCGGCTTGCAGTCGCCTTATTTTACTTCGCCCGGCCATCCGCAGCCTTTGCATGCCGACGAAGCGGTGCAGTGGTCGCTGGCGAAGGAGATGTCGGAAGGGGTCGCATATAGTACGAACGAAGACCGTTTCCACGGGCCGACCTTGGCGCTATCGCTGGTGGCGGTGTCGAAGATCACGGGCACCGCGTTCACGGATATGTCGGAATCCTATCTGCGCAACGTAACCGGATGCTACCTGCTTTTGCTTTCGTTGGCGGCTTGGGCACTTCCGGGCGCCTCCCTGATGTCGCGCATCACCGCGGCGGCGTTCTGTTTCCTCATCGGCGGCGGCGCACCGTTCGGGTTTTACTTCGTGCAGGAGGTGCTCCTCGTGGCGGGGCTTGCCTGGGGGGTGGTGCTGTGGCTTCGCTCCGAGGTCCCCGAGTCTGCAGAATGCAGAGGTCTCCTTCGCTTGTTTTCCGGCGTCGCCTTTGGCTTCGCGCTGGCCTGCAAGGTTACGGCGGCGGCCTATCTGATTTTATTTTTCATCGCGCTCATCATCGTCCGGAAGTCCTGGGCTGATCGCCACCTCTTCGGATTCATCCTTGGCCTAGTCGCCAGCTGGGTGGCATTCCAGAGCGTCGGCTTCACAGATATGCCCGGCTTGGCGACCTGGTGGGCCCAGCTGGCCCGGTCGTTCGGCGTGGCCAGCGGTCGCTCCGAGGACACGCTCACCGCGGTCAGTTACTGGCCGTGGATCTGGGCCGCGCTGTGGCTCGTCGAATTCTCCCTCCAACGGTATCTGCGGGAACGCCATGTGCCTTTCCGTTCCAGTTCGGCCGACTTTATCCTCCTCTTGGTTGGGCTGATTTTCTGCTTCCATCTTCTGCTGCCATACAAGACGCCCTGGTTGCTCTACGGCGTGATGGCTTTGCCCTTGGTGTTACTGGTTCCCGCTCAGTTGGGGGCTGGCTGGCGGCGTGATGGAATTCTCTTGGTTGGGCTACTTATCTCGGCTGGCTATGCCGCCGGCGACTTCGCCACCCATTCGCCGACGGCTGACCTGCGGGCGTTCGAGGCAGGCACAGTTCGCCTTAAGGAGGCCTACAAGGGCAAGGTTTTCTACATCGCGGTAGAAGGGGGGCATTATTGGCCTCTGCCTTATTACCTCCGTCGCTACCAGGTCGGCTTCGGCGACTTTCCGGCAGCCGCCCAGGCGCCCCTGCGGCTGATCCCGGTGACGGATGACAGCGAACCGGCCGTCCCCGGCTACGGCGTCACGAAACTGACCCTCCGCGAGGGTGGCGACCGCTATTGGGTGCTGATTGCCAAAGGCTACGAAAGCGTTTTTATCGGAAAATAACCCCCATGGAAGATCTGCCCGTAATCCACAATTTCTCACACGAGGCTTTCGGTTCCCGCTTCTGGATCCGGATCGCCGCGGAAGACGCCGTCTATGCCCGTAATGCGGCGGAGGCCTTGTTCCAGCACCTCGATGATCTCGATTTCCAGACCGACCTTCGGCACGACAGTGGCCCGGTGGCTTCGATCAACCAGATGCCGGAAGGCGCTCTGGTCGCGGCTTCGGAGCACATCCAGGCACTTTGGAATTTTTCACGGGATGTCGGTGCGGATACGGGGCGCGCATTTGATGCGACCGCAGGCGCGCTGTTCCGCTACTGGCGTGAGCGTGGCGACATGCCGTTTAATCCTGATGACGCCTCCTGGCAGCAGATTACCGAAGCCCATCGGGGTGGTGAATTCAAGCTCGAGGGGTGCGAGTTCACCTGCGTGAAGTTCGGAGCCGCTGTGGATTTCGGCGCCATCGTCCGTGGCTACGCCCTCGATCGCATGGCCGACATGCTCGAAAGTAGTTGGGGTATTCATCGGGCCCTGCTGATGGCGTCGGGAAGCGTGACCCTTGCCTTGGATCCTCCTGGCGATTCCGCCGGCTGGCGCATCGGCGTCGGACCGCAGTCGGAAATCAAGCTTTGCCGTTTCGCGATGGCCAGCAAGTCGTCCGATGCCGCCCGAGGTAACCTGGTCGACCCGCGGACCGGCCATACGGTTGCCTTGGCCGGGCCAGTGCGAGCGATCGCTACTTCAGCCATCGAAGCCGAAGGGTTGGCTATGGCCGGAGCGGTCCTTAGCGCCTCCGAAATCGAAGAATTCGTAAATCGTGGATGCAGTCGTGGTCTCTGGCTGCCAGATGGCTCGAAGCTCGGCTCGATGACTTATTTTGATGTAACTGATCGGTCCGCACCCGAAGTCGCTACTTGATCTGCGCTTCGATGTCCTTCAGCAGGTTTTCACGATTCATCGAGAAGATGAAGGCGTCCGACCCTAGGCGCCGCAGGGCCGTTTGAAGAACTTCTTTGGGCGGACGACGATTAGCCATCAGTCGTCGCAGGTAAGTTTCGACGTCGGCGGAGATGCGTTCGTGTTCAAGCTTGAGTTTCACGATTTGCATCAGGACGGCTTGGTTGTTCTCGTTCTGCAGATGGGCGCGAATCAGCACGTCGTTGGCCTCGTCGTAGCGCTTGGCGGCGACGAGTTTGCGGCTCGCGGAGATTAGTACCTGTGGGGGCACGTTACGGTTCTGTAGAAGACGCTGAAGATTGATTGATCCGATCTCCGTCTGGCCATCGGCGAAGTAGGCGATGGTGCGGAGGGCTTCGAAAGCAATCCGGGTTTCCGGCACCCATTGTTCGCGCTCGGCCTGCTTATAGAGGTCATCGACGATCTTGATGGTTTCGCGGGCACGTCCTGCATTGAGGAGGCATTCCACGTGCACGAGGATGAAGCGGACACGGTTTGAAAAGCGGCGTGCTTCCGCATGACGCAATAGGCGGCTGGTCAAGGCCGTGTCAGCGTTGTCGTTGGCGAAGCGGGCGAGATCCAGCATGGCTTGTTCATGGTTGCCGAACTTTTTAACGGCTCGCTCGATGACTTTCTCGCGGGCGGGACGGTTTGATTCGCCCGGCATGAGGTAAAGCGACTGAATGAGGGGCACCGGGTCGTCAGGGTCCTTGATGCTGAGCAACGCGAGGCAATCCTGAGCCTTATAGAGTTCGCCGAGCTCCTTGAGCCAGCGCACCTTTATCTCGAGGAGCTGTTTTTCGCCCGGGTAGGCGGACAGCGCTGCGTTCAGCTGATCGAGCGCCCCTTGCCGATCTCCCGATTCCCACGAAATCTGGCAATTGAGAAGAAAGCCCTCCGCAGTGTTGTCGAGACGGTGGGTCTTGATGAGCCGGGCTGCCTCGGTGTAGTTCCCCCTGAGGAAATTTGCCTGCGCGGCAGCGAGCCGTAGCATGGACTTAATTTTTTCCGAGACCTTGGGATCGGGGAGCCATTTATCGGCGGTGGCGATCACGCGTTGATCTTGGTCGAGCATGAAGCAGCGTTGCAGGTAAGTCTCGAAATGCTGCGGATCGTTCTTGGCAAACTGCAGGGAGTCCTCGAACAGCTGATAACTATCAATCGGACGATTGAAGGCAAAGAATAGGTCGGCGCAGAGCCGCTGGGCTTCCAGGTTAGCGGGGCAGAGGCTGGCCCCGGTGCCGATGTACTTCGCAAACTCGGCGTAATCCTGTCGGACAAGGGCGGCTTTGGCGATTTCGATATAATATTCTCCTTTGCTCCGCAGGTGGGCGACCCGGCCATAGCCTTCGGCGGGACGGGTCATGCGGTCGAGGTCCCGTTGCTTGATTTGCTCCTTGGTGCGGAAAAAATTACCTAAGGAATTCGTCAGCGTATCTGGGAAGTAGAGATACATGTCGCCCCGGCGCGTCGTCGCGATGCCGTTCATGTATTTCTGATTAAAAAAATAGAGCTCGGCGCCACCGACCCAGAAGGCGGCTAAAAAGAAAGGCAAGAGAAGGGCGATGCGCCCCCACGCAGGTCGATAGCGACGATCTTTGTAGCCGATGGCTTCAACAATGACCATGCCCAGCAGCATACGATGGCTGGAACGTGAGTTCTGGCCTTGGCCGTAGACATATTGAGGAAATTCGGACATGTCCGACTTCCATTTTCCCGCAGGCAGGCGGGCGGGCAAGAGCGGACTGACCTTTGGGTTAGAGAATCGCGACCACTTCGGCGGCTTGGGTCACGCCAGGAAGGCAGGTTTGACCGATGCACACCTGATAACCCTGGGCGGTTGTTTCTGGAATCAGGAAGAGGCTGTGGAAAGGGTGCGAGTGGGGCGCGGTGTCATCGTGACCAGCCAGCCCCGCATGCAGGTCCTTCCAATCATTCACCGATTTGATGGTGACGTAGCCGACGGCATGGCGAGTGATTCCGTCGAGCGCATGTCCAATCCCGTTCGGAACATTGCGGGCAAGGCCCCCAAAAGCGACCGAGAGATCGGAGAACTCGCGCGCCCACCGTTCGTCTCCGGTCAGGGCGTGGAGCTGCCCGAAGCCATGGAGCAGCGAGGAATTTCCCGAGGGGATGGCATTATCAAACCAGTCTTTCTGGCGGACGGAAAGATCGCTGCGATCCCCGGGCGCAAGGAAGTAGCCGATGGCATGCGGGTCGGCGAACTTCTCGGTCGCGGCGGTCAGCACGGTACGGGCGCGCGATGTATAAAAAGTGGGCGGAGTGGTTAGTCCCCATGCGGCGTAGGCGGCAAGGGCCAGTTCGGCTTCCGCCAGCCATGCGTAGTCACAGAGATTACCGGTCAAGCTGGCCTGACCGTCATGGGCTACGGCACGCAAGTCCAGGCTGCTGTTCTCGCTCGCAAAGATCTTCCAGAGGGTTGCCTCGATCTCCTCGGCGAGTGCAAGCCAGTCCTTGCGGCCGAAAATCCAGCCGGCCTTGGCGAGTCCCGCCACTAGGAGCGCATTCCAGCTCAGCAGATTCTTATCATCGCGCGAGGGCTGCGGACGGAGGTCGCGGAGTTTAAGTAATTGAGCCCGGGCGGAGGTGAAACGACGCCGGGCAGTCTGATCGCCTTTAAGTTTTGGGATATTCGCCCCTTCGAAGTTGCCTTGATCGGAGACGCCGTAGGCCTGGGCAAAGGCGAAGGCCTCCTCGCCTAGTGCCGCGGCAATCTCCGCTGCTTTCCAGACGTAGGTAGTGCCTTCCTCGTGATGGGTGTCGGCGTCGAGCGACGCGGCGAAAAGTCCGGACTCCGTGCGCATTTCACGCAGGAGCCATTGTATCGTCTCGGCGCAGATATCGGCGTAGAGCGGATCGCGGTAACGGGCCCAGGCTTCGGCGTAGACGCCGAGTAGCTGCGCGTTGTCGTACAACATTTTTTCGAAGTGCGGAACTGTCCAGTCGCGGTCGACGCAGTAGCGATGGAAGCCGCCGCCGATCTGGTCGAAGAGTCCGCTCCGAGCCATCGACCCGAGGGTGATGGTGAGGACGGCGTCAATCCGTGCGCCTAGGGCTCGGTCGGCGGCTACATCCTTCGAGCCGCGGATGCCCAGAAGGAAGCTCAGGGTGTGTGGCGATGGAAATTTAGGGGCGCCGCCGAATCCGCCATGCTGATCGTCGTGTTGTTCGCAGATGCGCCGGGCGGCCGTAATTAGATCTTGGGGCGTCGGTGCGTTACCGTCCGCATCCGGGGCACGCGTCAGGTGGGTCAGATTCTGGGCGATGGCATCGGCGTTGGCCGAGAGTTCGGACTTGTTGCGGTGATAGAAGTCCGCGACGCGCATCAGTAGTTGCGGCCACGGTACTTGGCCTTGCCCGCGATCTTCGGGCGGGAAGTAAGTGCCGCCGAAGAAGGGCCGACCGTCCGGCAGGCAGAAGCAATTCAATGGCCAGCCGCCGTGGCCTTGAATCATCTGCACTGCGTCCATCATCAGCTTGTCGACTTCCGGTCGCTCTTCGCGGTCGACCTTGATGCAGACGAAATGCTGATTCATCAGGTCGGCGACCCAAGGTTTCTCGAAAGACTCCCGAGCCATGACGTGGCACCAGTGGCAGGAAGAGTAGCCGACGGAGACCAGCACCGGCTTATCGTTGGCCTTGGCTTCCGCAAAAGCGGCTTCGCCCCAGGGCCACCAATGGACCGGGTTGGCCTCGTGCTGGCGGAGGTAGAGGGATTTTTCTTGGGCCAGGCGATTCGACACGCCTGCACCGTTATCATCTGCCGAAAGGGTGCAACAAAGACCGTTTCCAAGCCGTTCGTCTTGCAGGGCAGGGGGCTTAGCCTAAATCTGGCCGCATGAATCGCCCAACCCACCGCCGTACCCCGGGCCGCCCAGTCGGGCAATCGGCGGCTGGTTGGCGCTAAAGCCCCCATGGCGACGATTCGCATCCTCGAGGCCACTGTGGCCAACCAAATCGCCGCCGGCGAGGTGGTGGAACGTCCCGCCGCGGTGGTGAAGGAGTTACTAGAGAATTCGCTCGATGCGGGCGCTCGCCGCGTGACGGTGGATTTCTCGCGCGGAGGCAAGGCGCAGATGATCATCGAGGACGATGGTAAAGGCATGACCGGCGACGAGGCCTTACTTAGTCTCGAGCGTCATGCGACCAGCAAGATTCGCCTTGCCTCCGATTTAGATCGAATCGCCACCTTCGGCTTCCGCGGCGAGGCCTTACCCTCCATCGCGAGCGTCGCCCGTTTCACGATGCAGACCCGTACGGCCGAGGCGCCTTCGGGTACGGAAATTGCCGTCAATGGTGGCAAGCTTATCCATCGCCGCGACCATGGTATGGCCCGGGGTACGCGCATCGAGGTGGCTAATCTTTTCCATCCGGTGCCGGCTCGGTTGAAATTCTTGAAGTCCGACGAGACTGAGGCGGCGCATATTGTACGGCTGGTTCGGTTGTATGCGGTCGCCCATCCTGAAGTGGGGTTTCTCTTGCGCGAGGATGGCCGCGAGATTTTTCGTTCCCCCGGTAATGCTCCCTTGCTGGATCGCGTGCGTGAGATCTGGGGCCGCCAAGTCGCTGAAGAGGTGACGCTCATGCCAGTTTTCGAACGCCCGGGGATGAAGCTCACCGGCTTGCTAGGTAAGCCTGGCGTCAGCCGTGGTACGAGACAGGACTTGGTCACGGTGGTGAACGGTCGGCCGGTTGATAGCCGCACGATGGCTTTTGCCCTGACGGAGAGTTACCACACGCTCATTCCGAAGGGCCGCTATCCGCTAGCCTTTGTTTTTCTGGAGATGGATCCGGCTTGGGTGGACGTCAATGTGCACCCGGCCAAGCGCGAAGTCCGCTTCCGCGACGAAGCCCGCGTCCGCAACTTTTTGATTGAATCTGTCCTCGCGGTGCTACGTTCGCGCGCCGACGAAGGTCTGCCCGCAGAGACGATTCCGGCGGTGATCACGCCCGCGCCTTTCACGGCGAATCCTGTCGCCGGACCGACTCTCTCATCGCAGGTTATCGTTCCGCCGGCTACGGCCCAGCCACCAGGTCCGCCGCCCGTGTCGACGCATGTCGCCGCCGTGCGACTCGGCTGGAGATTACTCTCGCGCTTGCGTGAAGAGCGGGCGGTCTTCGAAACCCCGACGGGGTTGGCGATTCTGGATGTCGGCGCCGCCCACCAACGGGTGCTCTACGAATCCATCTTGAAGCAATTTTCGGAGCAGAAGCCCATCAGTCAGGCCTTGCTGGTACCGCTGGCGATTGAGCTCGAGCCTTTGCCTGCTGCGGTGTTAAGGGAACGCTTGCCGCTTTTGCAGGCAGCCGGCTTCGATTTCGAAGAATATGGACGCAATTTTTGGCGGATCGCTGCGTTGCCGGCGTGGCTCGAGCCCGAAGCTGCCTTGGCTTTCGTCCGTGACCTGCTGGCAGAGATGGCTCGTCGGGAGGGGGATTTCGGTCGTCCGGCGCTGGCGTATGATGCACTCGCTAAGCTCGCGACCCAGAAGGCCCGCCGCAAAGGTGATGCCTTATCCGACGGCGAATTGATAGAGCTCGTGCAGTTACTTTTCCGCACCGCGCAGCCCGGCACATGTCCGCGGGGTCGCCGGACTTATGTCGAGTGGACGGATGCCGACCTTGGGCGTCGTTTCGGTTAATTAGCGGCGCCCACGCTTACGGGTGGGCGAGGCTGGTTTACCTGTCCGCAAGGATTCGATCTGATCGCGCAGCACCGCTGCACGTTCAAACTGTAGCTCATCGGCGGCCGTGAGCATCTCCGCTTCCATGTCGGCCAAGACCAAGGCGATATCGCGGTCATCCGTGCCTTCGGCGACGGCTAAGGCGTCCTCTGCCTCTGCTTCGACGAGGCTTTCTTCGATGGGTCGCATGGTACCCTTCGGCGTGATGCCATGCTTGAGGTTGTAAGCTTCCTGCCGTTTCCGGCGGTCGGCGCAAATCGTCATCGCACGCGTCAGCGAGCGGGTCATCACGTCGGCGTAAAGCAGGACCTTGCCGTCGACGTGGCGGGCGGCGCGGCCGGAAGTCTGGATCAGGCTCGTCTCGCTGCGGAGGAAGCCTTCTTTATCGGCGTCGAGGATACCGACCAAGGCGACTTCGGGTAGGTCGAGGCCTTCGCGGAGGAGATTGACGCCCACGAGGACTTCGAACTGCCCGGCGCGGAGGCGCCGGAGAATTTCCACGCGCTCAATCGCATCGATATCGGAATGTAAGTATTCCACCTTGAGTCCACTATCCCGCATGAAGTTGGCCAGGTCTTCGGACATTCGTTTCGTCAGCGTAGTCACCAGCGTACGGAAACCGCGAGCGGCGACGGCTTTGGCCTCGCCAATGATGTCTTCGACTTGTCCGGCGATGGGCCGGACTTCCATCACCGGATCCAGCAGGCCTGTGGGGCGGATGACTTGCTCGGCGACCACGGTGGAGACTGCGTATTCGTGGGGTGCTGGCGTGGCTGAAACGTATACCGCCTGCTTCACCTTGACGTCGAATTCATCGGGCATCAGCGGCCGGTTCTCGATCGCGGAGGGTAGGCGGAAGCCGAATTCCACAAGGCGCTCTTTGCGGGCGCGGTCGCCGTGATACATGCCGCGGATCTGGGAGACCGAGACGTGGCTCTCGTCGATGAACACCAGCATGTCGTCCGGGAAGAAGTCCAAGAGGCAATGCGGGCGCTCGCCCGGCTTGCGGCCAGACATGTGCATCGAGTAGTTCTCAATCCCTGGGCAGAAGCCCGTCTCGCGAAGCATTTCGAGGTCGTGTTCCACGCGCATTCGGATCCGCTGGGCCTCGACGAGGCGGTTGTTTTTCTCGAAGAACGCCACCCGCTCTTCGAGTTCGGCGCGGATGGCCGCCGTGGCGGCCTTCACGCGACCGGGGGCCGTCACATATTGATTGGCAGGGTAGAGATCGAATTTCTCGAGTTGCTTGCCGGGCTTGACGCTGACCGGATCGAGTTCGCGGATAGCCTCGAGGGTGTCGCCCCAGAATTCGAGACGGATGGCCGATTCCATGTAGGCCGGCCAGACGTCGATTGTCTCGCCACGGGCTCGGAAATTGCAGCGTTCCAGAATCGCATCGTTACGGGTGTATTGGTTGGCGACCAGCTTCGCCAATAGTTCGTCGCGCCGCATCGTCATTCCAGCCTTGAGCGAGATCATCGCCGCGATGAAATCTTCTGGTGAGCCGAGGCCGTAGATACAGGAGACGGACGCGATTACAATCACGTCGCGGCGGGAGAGTAGCGCGGAGCTAGCGCTGATGCGGAGACGTTCGATATCTTCGTTAATTGCCGAATCCTTCTCAATGAAAGTATCGGTGGAGGGTACGTAGGCCTCTGGTTGGTAGTAATCGTAATAGCTGACAAAATACTCGACGGCGTTCTCGGGGAAGAAATTCTTGAATTCCGAATACAGCTGGGCGGCCAGAGTCTTGTTGTGCGAGATCACCAACGTGGGTCGCTGCGTTCGGGCGATCAGGTTCGCCATGGTAAACGTCTTGCCCGAACCCGTCACGCCCAGCAGCGTCTGGCGGGCGTTGCCGGCGCGCAGGGAGGCGTCCAGCGCGGCGATGGCCGTCGGCTGGTCACCCATGGGCTGATACTTCGACTTGAGCTGAAACTCCATCTCAGCTGAGGCGACCGCGGGCGAGCCACTGCGGATCGACTTCCGAGAGGTTCTCTACGATTCGGTGGGCGCCGACGGGCTCCAGCTGCTTACGGGTGTTTGTGGTCGCGAGCGCGATAGTGATGAAGCCGCCGCTGAGGCCGGCCTGTAGGCCCGAGAAGGAATCTTCGAAGACGAACGAGGTCGCCGGGTCGCCGCCGCCGAGGGCGCAGGCTTTCAGAAAAACCTCCGGGTCGGGTTTACCGCGGGTGACGTCTTCGCTCGCGACGGCTCCCGCGAAATACTCGCCGATGCCGAAGAGTTCAAAGGAGAGGGCTAGGTTCGCCTTGTGGGTCGAGGTGCCGATGACGCAGGGGATGCCCAGATCCCGCAGCGCCCCGCAGAGCTCGCGGACGCCGGGCAGCAGTCGGACGTGTCCAGTCCGGGCAATGTCTCGGTAGAGCTCTTCCTTCCGGTTAGACAGTCGCTTGACCTCAGCCTTGTCATTAGCCCAGCCGAGGATGTCCGGAATGATCAACTCGTTGCGCTTGCCGAAGCCGCGTTGGAAGTGGTCAGCCGGAAGCGGCCGTTTTTCTTCTCGGGCCAGGGCTTCCCAAGAGCGTTCATGGGCGACGGAGGAGTCGATGACGACCCCGTCCCAGTCAAAGACAGCAACAGTGCGAGGCATGGCTCAGTGTTTATCCCAGGCGAGCGTGACCTTAACCGGCCGATAATCCCAGACGTTCAGCGGGTCAAAAATCTGACCGGGCGCCAAGATGCCGTTCGGGTCGAGGGCTTTCTTTACGGCGATCATCGCAGCGATTTCGGCGGGGGTGTGTTGAAGGCGGAGGAACGGGGACTTCGCGATACCGATGCCGTGTTCACCCGTGATGGCTCCGCCGAGTTCGACGACTTTGGCCATGACTTCGTGGATGGCTTTCTCGGCCTTGCGGCAGTGCTCTGGGTTATCCCGGTCGTACATGATGTGTACGTGAAAATTACCGTCCGCCGCATGACCGAAGGTCGGCGTCGGCAGCCCCACGCGATCGCGGACCTCACGGGTGTAGCGGATGAGTTCTACGTAAGAGCGGAAGGGGACGACGATGTCCTCATTCAGCTTAGCATTGCCCAGCGAATACATCGCCTGGGAGCAGGTGCGGCGGATATCCCAGAGTGCTTCGGCCTCGGCTTCGACATCCGTCTCGCGGAAGGCGACAGCATGGCGTCCGATCCAGGCGCGGATTTTCACAGCGTCTTCGGCCAGCGCGACGGGATGTCCGTCGATTTCGACCAGCAAGATGGCGTGGGTGGCTTCGACGCCCTTGAGTTCGGCGGTCGTGAAGACACGATGGCCGCGCTTCTTCTCGGCGGCCTCGACGGTCTGCGTGTCGAGGAATTCGAAAACCGCTGGGTTCACGCGCAGGCCCATCAGTTCCGCGGCGGCTTCGAGGGCGCCTTCGTCGGTGCGGCAGGCGATGAGGAACGTGCGGCGGGCGGCTGGTTTGTTGACGAGCTTCAGTGTCGCCTTAGTGATTACGCCCAGTGTGCCTTCAGAGCCGATCCAAAGGTCGCGAATATAGATCCCGCTGACGAATTTACGGAGCGGGGCGCCCCATCGGACTTTCTCGCCCGTGGGCAGGAAGCCTTCGAGCGCGTAGACGTGGTCGCGCACTACGCCGTATTTCGCGGCGCGGAGGCCGCCGGCATTGGTGGCGATATTACCTCCGATGCTGCAGTTTTTCAGCGAGGAGGGGTCCGGTGGGAAAAAGAGCCCGTGTGTGGCGGCCAGTTCATTGATGCGCGCCGTGATGGCGCCCGGCTGGACCGTCGCCATAGAGGAGATCGGGTCGATCTCGATCTTATCCCAATGGTCGAGATGGATGACCCAGCCGCCGTGGATGGGCGAGCTGGCTCCGGTATTGCCGGTGCCGCGGCCGCGGACGGTGACCGGTACGCGGTGTTCGTTGGCGAGTTTCAGCACGATACCGATGTCATCTTCGACGTCGGGCCGGATGACGGCCTCGGGCATGAAGGACAGGCGCATGTTGTCGAACGACGCCGCAAAACAGGTCGCCGCATCGGTCAGAACTTTCTGCGGCCCAAGTTTGGCCAGTAGGGCCTGGGTGGCGGCGGGATGCGTCTTCACGGGTGAACTCACGCCCCCATCAAGCACGCTTAGCCCAGTTCGGCAAGCCACGCCGTCGCTTCGGCGTCGGAGGGCATGCGCCAGTCGCCGCGGGGCGAAAGGGCCAACGAGCCGACCTTGGGGCCGTCCGGCATGGCCGAACGCTTATATTGCTGCGAGAAGAAGCGGTTCAGGAACGAGCGCAGCCAGTGGCGAATCTCGGTCTGGTCATATTTCCCGGCGAAGGCGTGCTCGGCGATCCAGAGGACCTTCGAGGGCCGGAAGCCGTTGCGGATGACATGGTAAAGGAAGAAATCGTGGAGCTCGTAGGGCCCCACGATCATCTCCGTCTGCTGGGCGATTTCGCCGTCGGCACCGGGCGGGAGGAGTTCCGGGCTGACCGGAGTGGCGACGATGTCTTCGAGGATACTGCGCTCGGGTCCGACGTGTCGGGCGTGGGCGGCCCACGAGACGAGGTGTTTCACTAAGGTCTTCGGTACGCCGATGTTCACGTGGTACATCGACATGTGGTCCGCGTTGAATGTGCACCATCCGAGGGCGGCCTCCGAGAGGTCGCCCGTGCCGACGACGAAGCCTTGGCACTGGTTCGCGCTATCCATCAGAATCTGCGTGCGCTCGCGGGCTTGCGCGTTTTCAAAAGTGACGTCGTGCTTGCCAATAGGGTGGTGAATGTCCTGCAGGTGTTGTTCGACCGCTTCGTTAATTGGAATTTCCCGGGCGGTGATGCCGAGGATTTCCATCAGGCGCATCGCGTTGACGCGGGTGCGGGCCGAGGTGCCGGGGCCGGGCATGGTGAGGCCGATGATGCCCTTGCGGTCGAGCCCGAGGCGATTGAAGGCTTCGAGCGTGACGAGAAGGGCGAGCGTCGAGTCGAGGCCGCCCGACACGCCGATGACGACATGCTTGAGACCAGTGTGACGGATGCGTCGGGCCAGTCCCGTCGACTGGATAGCAAAGATTTCCTGGCTGTTCTCGTCGCGACGATGGGCGTCGGACGGCACGAACGGATGCTGGCTGAAGCGCCGGCGCAGCTTGGGCGTCTGTCCGACCGGCGTGCCCAGCTCGAAGCTGATCATGCGGGGGCGGAGCGTCGAAGGCGCACCGAAGAACGTGCTGTTACGACGACGTTCGGCGGCGAGTCGATCGAGGTCCACCTGCGAGACGAGCAGGGCGAGGTCGAAGCGGAAACGTTCCGACTCTCCGAGTACCAAGCCGTTTTCGGCGATGAGACCGTGGCCGCTATAAACGATATCGGTGCTCGATTCGCCAGCGCCGGCGGCAGCGTAGACATAGGCGGCGAGGCAGCGGGCGGACTGGGACTTTACTAGGTCGCGCCGGTAGGCGGCCTTGGTCAGTAGTTCATCGCTGGCGGAAAGGTTGCAGAGGAGGGTGGCGCCGGCGAGGGCTTGGGCGCCGCTGGGGGGCTCGACCGCCCAAAGGTCTTCGCAGATTTCCACGCCGATGACGCAGTCCGGCATGTCTTTGGCCTGGAAAAGCAGGTCGACGCCGAAGGGCACCTTTTGGCCGAGCAGGTCGACTTCGGTGACGGCGGCCACTCGGGCGGAGGCGAACCAGCGCTGTTCGTAGAATTCCCCGGTGTTGGGGAGGTGGGTCTTGGGGACGACTCCGAGAATCTTGCCACGGGAGATGACCGCCGCCGCATTAAAAAGCCGTCCGTTGACCTCCAGCGGCAGGCCGACGAGGGCGGTGAGCCCAAGCCTCGCGGTCGCCTCGGAAACCTGTCCCAGGGCCTTCAGCGCACCATTTAGGAGGGTCCGTTGGCCGAAGAGGTCACCACAGCTGTAGCCGGTCAGGCAAAGCTCGGGTAGGACCACCAATTCCGCCCCCTCAAGGGCCGCTTTTTCCAGGGCTTGGGTGATGAGGTGGGCGTTGGCCGCAGGGTCCCCCAGACGCAGGGCCGGCGAGGCGGCCGCCACGGTCACAAACCCGTTCTGGTGGATACGGTTGGACATCTGATGACTGGGAACGGTCATGTTCACCGTTGACCGAAGGGGAGGCAACCCGAAAGGTCTCCCTTTCCCTGTTCTAAGGGCTCAAATGTCCACCCAGCCGCTCAAAGAAGTCCGGATCTTTTCGCCCGCCACCGTGGCCAACGTCGCGTGTGGCTTCGACGTGCTTGGCTTCGCCATCGACGCCCCGGGGGACGAAATCGTGGCCCGGTTCTCCTCCAAGCCTGGCCTAACCATCTCCAAGATCACCGGAGACGACGGCCGTCTGCCACTCGACTCCAAGAAGAACACCGCCGGCGTCGCCGCCCATGCCCTCCTGCGTCACCTCGGCAAGAGCGACCTGGGGATTGAAATGGAGATTCATAAGAAGATGCCCTTCGGCAGCGGACTGGGTTCCAGCGCCGCCAGTGCCGTCGGGGGCGCTTTCGTAGTCAATCGCCTTCTCGGCGACCCTTTGTCGCGTCGGCAGCTGCTGCCCTTCGTCGTCGCGGGTGAGGCCGCGGCGGATGGTGCCTGGCACGCGGATAACGTCGGGCCCTGCCTGCTTGGCGGTATCACTTTGATCCGCTCCAATGCCGAGCTCGATGTCATGGATGTACCGATTCCGGACCGTCTCTGGGCCGCCGTCGTGCATCCAGATATCGTGGTACTGACGAAGGTGGCCCGCGAAATCATGCCGCGTCAAATCCAGCTCGAGACCTCGACGCAGCAGAGCGGCAATCTCGGCGGTCTACTCTGCGGCTTTTTCAAGAGTGACTACGCCCTCATCGGCCGTTCCTTGCACGACTTAATCGCCGAGCCGCATCGCCACCGCTTGATTCCAGAATTCTACCGTGCCAAGGCCGCCGCGATGGCCGCCGGTGCACTGGGCTTCTCGATCTCCGGCGCTGGTCCGAGCGTCTTTGCGCTGTGCGAAGGAGAGGAGACTGCCCGCAAAGTCGCCGCCGCCGTGGCCGCGGTATTCTCTTCGGTGCCGATTAAGGCCACGCCTTACGTCTCGCGCATCAACCCCAAGGGTGTCCATGTCATCTCCGAATCCTGAACTGGAATTCGTCTCCACCGCGGATGCTTCCTGTCGCGGCTCTCTGCGCGACGTGTTGTTATCCGCCATGCCGGCCAAGGGCGGGCTTTGGGTGCCGACGCATATTCCGCAGGTATCCGCGGATTTCGTTGAGCACCACCGGTATGATTCCTACGCCGATCTAGCTGAGGCGGTCATCGCCCCTTATTTCGCCCAAGTTCTCGGGGCCTCGACCCTTCATCAAGTCTGTCAGGACGCTTATAATTTTCCGGTGCCGCTCGTGCGGCCGGAACGATTTAAGGGTACGGACTCGGAGCGCCTAGCCGTCTTAGAGCTTTTCCATGGACCATCGGCTGCGTTTAAGGATTTTGCCGTGCGCACGCTCGTGCGCGTCACGGCCCGGGTTCTGGGCGATGAATTTCCGCAGCTCACCGTCCTCGCCGCGACCTCGGGCGATACTGGGGCCGCGGTCACGGAGGCTTGTGCTGGCGTCTCCGGTGTGCGGGCCGTGGTGCTTTATCCGCGAATCGGAGTTAGCGGCGTACAGGAGTCGCAAATCGCGCGTCCCCGGCCCGGCGTGGTCGCCTTGTCGGTCGACGGCACGTTTGATGATTGCCAGGCGATGGTGAAGCGGGCGTTGGCGGACGAGACGCTACGCCGCCACCGCCCCTTGCTGACGGCTAATTCCATTAATCCCGTCCGGCTCATCGCACAGGTCCCCTTCGCTTTTCATTCCAAGCGCCTGCTGGCGTCTGGACGCCGCATGGGCGTTGTGGTGCCTTCGGGCAACCTAGGGAACGTCGGTGCCGTGCAGCTTGCTCGCCGTATGGGTTTGGATGTGGCCGCCTTGGTCGCCGCCACGAACACCAATTCGCCTCTGCCGGAGCTTTTCGCTACCGGACAATATCGCCCGCGACGCGCGAATCCCACGGCATCCAACGCCATGGATATCGGCGACCCGAATAATCTCAGCCGCTTACTTACTTGGCGCGACGGCGGTCCTTCGGTCGAAGCCGTCACGATTGATGATCGGGCGACGTTGGACACGATGCGGCGTGTACGTGCAGGGAGCGGTTACGTGCTCTGCCCGCATACGGCGGTAGGCTGGAAGGCCGCCGAGGACTTGTTGGCCCGCGACGGCAAACGTCTCGACGACGTGATCATCTTCGGGACCGCCCACCCGGCAAAGTTTCCCGATGTGTTGCAGGCTGCTTTTGGCGACAGTAATGCCTCAATCTTCCCTGGAGAGTTGCCCCCGCCCGAGCCGATTAAGATCGGCAACGACTTCGAGGCGGTCCGCAAGGTACTGGAATCGGAAGCCGGCTTCCGCTGAGCGGCGCTTACTTTGTCTGGCTGTCAGCCGACTTGGCTTTCGCCGGGGCGACTGGGGTCGTGGCGGTCTTCGGGTCGCGCGGTTGCTCGAATACGATGATGCAGCCAGAGAGGGCGAGGCAGGCGAGGGCGAGGGCGGCGATCAGGACGGTCTTCATATTGTAGGTTTACGGGTGCCTTGCTCACTTTGCAAATCCGCAAAATAAAAAGGCCGCCCGATGGCGGCCTGAATCCTTTGTTTAGTGGCGATTATTCCGTGTCGGCCACCGCGAACGTCACGTTCGAGATATTCGCCTTTGCGAGGCAGTCGAGGACGTTAATCACGCGCTCGTAGCGGGCGGCCTCCTCGGCCTGCACCGTAATGAGGAGCTTGGTCTTGGACTGCTCGGCGGCCTGGCCCATCTGCTTCATCTGGTTGAAGAGGTTCTCAAGGAGTTTGTCTCCCGGGGCTCCGACCGGATCTTCGTTCAGGGTGATTTCGCCGCTTTCGCTGACGCCGATGGTGACCTCGTCAGGCAATTCGGTTGCGGTAGAGGTCTCGGCATTGCCGGGCAAGGTGGTCTTGAGCTCATGCTCCACCTTGACGGCACCCGCCATCACCATGAAGAAGAGCATGATCACGAAGACGACATCGATCATCGGCGCGATCTGGAAGCCAGGGTTGGCGTCCGCCTGCTGTGCAATCTGTTTCATGACTTATTCTTCGTGGTTGAGGCCTGAGAACGCGATGTTCTCGATGCCGGCTTCAGCGCCCCACTCGAGGGCCTTGGAGATATATTTGGCGTGGCACTCTCGGTCGGCGCGCACGAGCAAGCGGTACTTAGGATTGTCGCCCTTGCGGGCGGCAAGCTCCTTGGCGATGCCGTCCTTGTCGTTCGCGTCGAGCTCGCGGTCGTCGAGTTTGTATTTGGCCATACCCGTCGTCTTATCCCAGGAGATATTGATGAGCCCGGCGGCTGCCTTATCGTCGCGCTTGACGCCGTTGGCGGCGACGGGAAGCGAGATATTCTTGTCCACCTTGAGCACCTGCGAGGAGGTGATGGACATGAAGAAGATAAGCAGCACCAAGAGCACGTCGATCATCGGTGCGACTTGGAACTCCGGTTCCCCTTCTCCGCCTCCTCCTCCGCCTGCCATGGATGTGTCCTTGGGTTAAGGGGTGGAAGGGACTTAGGCCTGAGGTTGGTCGGCCGCGGAGGCGTTCCAGTCAGGCTTGGCGGCGTAGATTTCTTCGTCGCCCACCTTGCGTCCAGCAACTTCGTCGTAGGGGAAGGCGCGGAAGAGCCCGGTCACGATCTCGGTGATGTCGTGGATGCCCTTATTGATGCGGTTGGCCAGAAGGTAGTAGGACATGAACGCCGGGATCGCGATGAAGAGGCCAGAGGCGGTCGCCACGAGCACTTCGCCGATCGCTTCGGCCAGCTTGGAGGGGTCACCCACGCCGGAGGAGCCGAG
>CAIRLQ010000241.1 GCA_903879465.1 uncultured Opitutia bacterium
GCGGCGGCGGAGTCGGTCACAATGCCACTGGCGGAATCCGTCTCGCACAGCGAACGAACCACCGGGCGTTCGCTATACATCTTCATCCAGTGCGAGGAACGCTTCTCCGTCCGGGTCAGGTAGGTTTGTGCAGCGGTGAGGACCGAAAAGCACATTCCGTCGGACACCATGAAGATGACGTTCTTGGCCTGACGCTTGGCGGAGTTAGCGAAAGCTTCGCGGCCGTCGGCACCAAGGGCGCGGGCGGAACCCGCGCCGAAGACGACGCTGCCAAGGCCGGCGAATTTAAGAAAATCCCGACGAGAAGAGGAACGGGGCTGGTTCATGTTCTTGGTATTGAGCCAAAAGGGGCTTCCGGGCAACAGCAGTTCCCCGGGTAGTCCGTTAAAGCCTCGAGTCGATCAGGCCTGCGAAGTGGCGGGCGGGACGGTTGCCGGCAAAACGTGGGCCTTGAGGCGACGTTCGGCGACCTCAGCCGACACCAGCGCAACAAACTCAGCCAGCGTGCGATTACCCTCAAAAGACTTGTCGGCACGGGAGCGGACATTAACCAAGCCAGCCTCCTTTTCCTTGGTGCCCACAACGAGCATGTGCGGGACCTTCGACATTTCGGCCCGGCGAATCTTTGCGCCGAGCTTATCGGAAGACGAATCAACAGAGCAGCGGATCTTGGCCGCCTTGAGCACCTCAGCCATCGCATCGCAATCGGCATTCAAGTCGTCGTTGAGCGGGATTAGGCGAACCTGTTCAGGTGAGAGCCAGGTCGGGAAATCGCCGGCGAAATGCTCAATCAGGATTCCGACGAAGCGTTCCATAGAACCGAAGGGGGCGCGGTGAATCATCACCGGACGGTGCGGTTTATTGTCGGCACCCGTATAGGAGAGCTCAAAGCGTTCCGGAAGATTGAAGTCGACTTGCACGGTACCTAGCTGCCACTCGCGGCCGATGACATCGCGGACGACGAAGTCGATCTTCGGGCCGTAGAAAGCGGCCTCGCCAGGCTCTTCGGAGAAGGCGACAGCCAACGTGGCGGCGGCGGCGCGGCAGGCGGCCTCAGCCTTATCCCAGTTTTCCGTGCTGCCGGTATATTTCTGGGAATCGGGATCACGAAGTCCCACCCGGACGCGATAATCATTTAGACCCAGCGTCTTCAGGACGACTTTCACCAACTCCAGACAGCCCAACACTTCGGGCAATACCTGATCCTCGGTGCAGAAAAGGTGGGCATCATCCTGGGTAAAACCGCGCACACGGGTCATCCCACTGAGTTCACCTGACTGCTCCCAGCGATAAACCGTTCCAAATTCAGCGAGGCGTACTGGCAGATCACGATAGGAATGAGGCTGCGAGGCGAAGATACGGATATGGTGAGGGCAGTTCATCGGCTTCAGCAGGAATCCCTGCACCGTACCGTCGGCGAGGCGGTTGGTCAGTTCGCCGCAACCGCATCCTTCCTTCGCCAGCATCTCCAGAGCCTCGCGCTCGACGATGGGTGGGAACTGCGCATCCTTGTAGTAAGGGAAGTGCCCGGAGGTGCGGTAAAGGTCGAGATTCCCGATGTGGGGCGTGAAGACCTGCTTGTAGCCCGTCTGGAAGAGCCGCTCGGAGATGAAGTTCTGGAGTTCCTGGCGGACGACGGCGCCGTTGGGCGTCCAGAGGATGAGGCCTTGCCCCACCTTCTCATCGATATGGAAAAGCTTCAATTCCTTACCGAGCTTACGGTGATCGCGCTTCTTGGCTTCTTCCGCGCGGACCAGCGCCTGTTCGAGTTCGTCCTTGGTCGCGTATGCCGTGCCATAGATTCGCTGGAGCTGCTTGTTCTTCTCGTCGCCGCGGTGGTAAGCCCCAGCGATATGCAGGAGCTTAAACGCCTTCACCTGCGAACTGTAGCGGACATGGGTACCGGCGCAAAGGTCGACGAACTCTCCATTCTTATAAAACGAGATGATTTCGCCGGCGGGAATATCGCCGAGACGGCCGACCTTGTAGGCGTTCTGGCCGCGCTCGAGGATCAGCTTCTCGGCTTCCTCGCGGGTGCACTCGAAGCGCTCGAACTTCTGGTTCTCCTTGGAGATACGACGCATCTCTTCCTCTATCTTCACCAGGTCCTCAGCCGTAAAGGTGTGATCGAGATCGAAGTCGTAATAGAACCCGTTGTCGGTGGGCGGCCCGATATCCAGCTGAGCCTGAGGGAACAGGCGGAGCACCGCGGCGCCCAGCATGTGGGCGGCGGAGTGGCGAATCTCCTCGAGGGGAGTCATCTGCGGGCGGGA
>CAIRLQ010000242.1 GCA_903879465.1 uncultured Opitutia bacterium
CGCAATACTTGGCGATGATCTCGGCCTGCTTGCCGTAGCTCTCGATGTCGACGTAGGTGACTTCTTCGCGCTTCTCGCCTTCCTTGGTGGAGTAGGAGCGGTTGACGGCGAGGGAGAACTTCGTGAGGGCCTGGCCAGACGGGAGGGCGCGAGCCTCTGGATCGCGGGTCATATTGCCCACGAGAACCACGCGATTATAGGATGAGGCCACGGTGGGAGGAAGTCGGAGGGTTACTTGCTAGCCTGGACGAGGATGCGGTTGACCGTGCGGTCAAGACGCAGCTTCTCACGGAAGGCGGTAGGCGCGGTCACTGGGCCTTCGAAGTGAAACTGGACGTAGAGACCGGAGGGAAACTTGCGGTCGACGACGCGCGAGAACTCCTTCTGGCCGAGGTTCTCGGTCTCGGAGACCTTGCAGTCGATGGACTTGAGAACTTCCTTCAGCTTTTCGATGACGGTCTCAGGAGCATCGGTGGACCCGCGGAGGTCGAGGATGAGGCTGGCGCGGTAGTCGCGGCGGATCGTGGCGGTGGTCATGGTGATGGTGATTTTCTGTTGGTGAGGTTTTGGGCGGCTGGGAGGCCTTGGGAAAGGAGGGTTTCGAAGCTTCGAGTGAAGTCGGGAATGCGCTGATTCAGGGCTGTGAGGTCCGTGTCTGGAAAGCGGCTGAGGACGTGGTCGGCTAGGTCCTGTTCAGGGTGCTTCTTTGGTCCGATGCCTAGGCGGGCACGGACGAATTGATCACCGAGATGGCGGATGCAACTAGCGACTCCATTGTGTCCGGCGGCAGAACCTCCCAAGGAGAGGCGAAGCTGACCAGGCTCGAACGCGATATCATCATGGAGAACGACGAGCTCGGGGAGCTCGATCCGGTGAAACCGGAGGAAGGCCGCGATGGGCGACCCGCTGTCGTTCATGAATAAGAGCGGCTTCACAAGGTGAACGGAGGAACCTCCGAGCGTAACCTTGGCGACCGAAGCCGGAAAACGGCTTTCCTCTCTCCATGTCGCTCCGGCCTTGGCGGCCAGCGCGTCGATGACAATCCACGCAGCGTTGTGCCGCGTGGCGGAATATTCTCGGCCTGGATTGCCGAGGGCGGCGAAGACCGAGAATGGCATTTGACTTCAAAGAACAGGTACCGGGGGCGCCCGGCGCGGAAATTACTTCTTGGCTGCAGGCGCAGGAGCAGCGGCGGCGGCACCAGCGGCAGGAGCGGCGGCAGCGCCAGCGGCAGGAGCAGCGGCACCTTCGACACCAGCCACGGGAACAGCGGCGGCTTCGGGAGCGGCTTCTTCTTCGGCCATTTCGGAGCAGACCACGACGACGCGCTTGGGGTCGCCGGGGAAGGTGATGCCCTTGGGGGCCTTGATTTCGCCGACGTGAATGGATTCGTTGACCTTCAGCTCGGTTACATCGACTTCGATGAACTCAGGGAGATCCTTAGGTAGACAGCGGACATTGATCGTCTGGGAGACGATGGCGAGCGTGCCGCCGTCGGTCTTGACACCATGAGCTTCGCCGATGGCGCGTACCGGGATAGCGGCCGTCATCGGGGAGTTTGGGTCGATCTCCATGATGTCGATATGGAGGAACTTCTGGGTGATCGGGTGACGCTGGAACTCCTTAATAAGGGAAAGCATCTTCTTTCCGTCGACATTGAGGTCGATGAGCGAGGCGGCGTTGCCCTTGGCGCGCATCAGGTCGCGGAAAGCTTCCTGGGCGACGGCGACGCTCTGGTTGCCGGATTTGCCGTAAATGATGGCGGGGATGGAGCCAGCGACGCGGAGACGGCGGGCGGGGCCGCGGCCGTGGAGTTCGCGGCTGGTGACAGTGAGACTGAGCTGCTTCATGTTGGTATAAGGTCTTTTGGTGCCTAGTAAGTCGCGGACCCGCGTAGTGCGGCCGTGCCTTGCCTAGGGAAAGGAGGGTCGAAATTGATAACCCAGGCCCCAGAGGCAAGCGGTAAATTAAAAGGGGGTCTTCCTTTCGGAAAACCCCCTGAAAATGCCTATTTAGTGGGTCGGCTTAGTTGTAGGTGGCCAACCAGGCGGCGATATCAGCCACATCTTGAGCACTCAGGCCTTGCAACTGACCCGACATCATCAACGAGCGGGTCATCTTAGACTGCCCCGAGACACGATCCTTGGGGACGAGCTGGGTGACGCCGCCCATGGAGGTAATCACAATCGGATCATTGTTGGACAGCAGGCGACCATCGACCCGGCCTCCCGCTTTGAGCTTCAGGGAAGTACCTTCAAAGCCTAGGGCAATATCGGCCGAAGGATTAACAATGGCGCGGACGAGGGCCTCACGGCTCTGGCGGGAAGCCCAGCCCTTTAGCTCAGGACCATAAGCAGGGCCATTACCGTTGATCTGGTGGCACATGATACAACGTTGGGCGAGAGCGGCACCCTTCACGGCATCACCCGTCTTCGTGAGCACATCCTGCTCGGTGAACGTAGGAGCTGGCTCGTCGGCGACCTGAATCGCCGAGACAATGACCTTCTTAGCGTCGTAGACTCCCGCATTCTTTAGCTCGGTTCGAATATCGAAGGCCGACCAGGTGCCGGTCATGCGCATGAGCGCCCAGCCCTTGGCTTCAGAGGAACAAGGCGATCCTTCGCCGCACAGTTTAATCATCGCGAGGGCAGCCTCCTTCGATTCGACGAATGAAAGCGATTCAACCGCAAGGGTACGCGAAGCCTGCGAAATCTTGGAGGAAGAGGCGCGGGCGACGAACTCGGAGACCGAGGTGGCGGGGTGCAGCAACCAAGCAATTCGCTCGACGGCGGGAGACCATGCCTCCGGACCATCCTTGGCGAGTTCGGACTTCACAGCCGCCCAGACCGCATCCTGCTTGTTGGCGGAACCAATGCCGAAGGCGGCGATAGAGTTCTTGTCGCTCACATCAAGGTGGCGAGCGAGCTCGATCAGGATCGGCACAGCCTTGTCGGCAGAAACAGCATGCAGCGAGGTAGCGACATCGCGACGGACGGCGGTATCAGCATCCTTCGCCAATTCAGCGGCGATGCCGAGGGTGTCATGTCCCGCACGACGAAGCGACTGGAAGGCGAGGCGACGAAGCGAAGGATTTGCATCTTTCAGCAGCGCCTTGGTGCGTGTGACACCTTCATCACCGAGGTAAGGAAGTAGCCAAACACCGCGAGCGGCGACAGACGGATTGGAGTCGCGCATGACCTCCGCAACCGCCGGCAGTGACTTGGCGCCGAAGCCCTTGAGGGCGTTGAAGCCAAGATGGCGGACGTTCAC
>CAIRLQ010000243.1 GCA_903879465.1 uncultured Opitutia bacterium
CCTACATGGGGCGCTTCGGCAAGACGGTGCAGCCCGTCTTTGATCCGCTGGGCTTCGACTGGAAAATCACCGTGGGCGTGCTCGCGAGTTTCCCGGCCCGCGAGGTCATTGTTTCCACACTCGGCGTCACCTACTCCGTTGGCGAAGGGGCCAAGGCCGACAGCCAGCATCTCCGTCAGGCGATGCAGGATGCCAAGTGGTCCGAAGGACCCCGCGCCGGCACGCCGATTTTCTCCCTCGCCGCAGTGCTCGCGCTGATGGTCTTCTTCGCGCTCTGCTCGCAGTGCGGCCCGACCATCGCGACGCTCGCGCAGGAGACCGGTGGCTGGAAGTGGGCCGCGGGATCATTCGTCTACATGACAGCCCTCGCCTGGGACGCCGGGACGGCCGTCTATCAGGTCGTCATCCGCCTCATATGAACTTCGAAGCCATTATCGTCGGAGCAGTCGTGGGGGTCGCTGCTGGCTGGTTGATCCGGCGCTGGGTCGCCGCGGCCCGCCGCCGCAAGGAAGGCGGCTGCGCTGGGGACTGCGCCTGCGCGACGAAGATAAAGCCGAAGAAGTAAGCGAGACGGAGTTGACCGGTTGATCGGTTGGCCAGGAAGGCCGCGGCACTCAAGGGGAGGCCGGTATGCATTTTCAGGTCCCAGGTCTCGGCCCTCAGGTTTCAGGTGCGGGTTATCAGGTACGGGTACGGATGCGGGGCAAAATTCAGGCCCTGAACCCGTACCCGAACCTGAACACCTGAACCCGGCTCCCGACGGCTGAGACCCGAGACCCGATAAAGACTTCCCAGCCAATCATCCGGTCTCCGGTTCCACTTTGAGCCCAGTCTTCTCTGGTCAACCGAGCCTCTGAGCCTCCGTGCCTCTCATGTATCCCCTTTCCCCCATGTCACCGTGCCAGCTTGCCCTCTCGCGCTAGCGCGCGCTTAAACCGGCTGTTGCTGGCTGAGGCAGTGTAGCGCACCGCCTTCGATCAATAGCAGGCGACAATCGATACCCACGATCTTACGACCAGGGAAGCAGTCGCCGACGATGCCCATGGCGACCTTATCGGAATCCTGCCCGTAGAGCGGCACAAGGACGCCGCCGTTCACAATCAGGAAATTGGCGTGGCTCGGCGGGAGGTCGCGGCCGGCGAGGCGAATGGACTTGGGCAGCGGGAGTTCGAGGATGTCGAGACGCTGGCCGCGCGGACGCATCTCGCGCAGGCGCTTGAGGTTTTCCTGCATCGGCGCGTAGTTGGGCGAGGCCTTATCGGCTTCGCTGACGGCGAGGATCGTGCGCGGCGCGATGAAGCGGGCGAGGTTGTCAATATGACCGTCGGTGTCGTCGTTGGCCAGGCCTTCACCAATCCAGAGGAGTTCGTCGATTGCGAGGCCATCTCGAATCGCGGCATGGAACACGGCGTCATCGCGGCCTTCGGCGCGGTTCGGATTATTTTGCACGGCCTCAGTGGTCAGGAGGAGGCCATCGCCCGAGACCTCAATGCCGCCGCCTTCGAGTTCGAAGGGGTAGCTGAATTTCTGCACGCGGAGTAGCTGGGCGATTTTCGCCGGGACCTGGTTGTCGAGCGAGGCTTCGAATTTCCCGCCCCAGCCGTGGAACTCCCAGTCGGTGAGGGCGAGCTCTTTGGACTGATCGTTCTTGATGAAAATCGGCCCGTGATCGCGGCACCAAACATCGTCGGTGGCGATATCTGTTAACTCGATGACCGAAAGATCGGCCTTCGCGGCCTTGAGCTCGCGCTCGGCTTCGATGCGGAGCTTGCCCGCGGCGTTGATCTTTACCGGTTGAAACTTCGAGATCGCGGCGGCGAACTCCGCAAACTTCGCCGGGATGAGGTCGTAATGTCCGGGCCAGAGCGCGGTGTTCGACGGCCAGGACAGCCAGGTGGCGGACTGGGGTTCCCATTCCGCGGGCATGCGGAAACCGAGGGAGCGAGGCGTAGCCATGCGGAAGGTCAGTCGCGCAGACGGCGCGTCAGGTCGCCGTAGGCGTCGATGCGGCGGTCGCGGAAGAACGGCCAGATGCGGCGGAACTCACGCTGCTTCACGAGATCGCAATCTGCGAGGAGGACTTCCTCCTTTTCGATGGAAGCACGGGCGACGATTTCGCCGTACGGGTCGGAGACAAAACTCTGGCCCCAGAACTGGGTGCGGCCTTCGGTGCCGACGCGATTGGTCGCAGCGACGTAGCAGCCGTTGGCGACGCCGTGGCCGCGCTGGACGGTCTCCCAAGCGTTATGCTGAGCGTGTCCGAGCGCCGCTTTCTCTTCGGGGAGCCAGCCGATTGCAGTCGGGTAGAAAAGAATCTGCGCGCCGCCGAGTGCGGTCAGGCGGGCCGCCTCGGGATACCATTGGTCCCAGCAGATGAGTACGCCGATGTCGCCGTAGGCGGTCTTCCACGTGCGGAAGCCGAGATCCCCGGGCGTGAAATAGAACTTCTCCTCGAAACCAGGATCCTGCGGGATATGCATCTTCCGATACTTGCCCAAGATAGTGCCGTCGGCGTCGATGACGGCGGCGGTGTTGTGATAGACCTCGCTGCCGCGCGCCTCGAAGAGCGGGGCGATGATCACCACGCCGAGACGTTTGGCCGCCTTGGCGAGTTCGGTGACGGAAGGTCCTGTTTCGACGGGTTCGGCCAGATCGAAATTCTTCGGGTCCTGGTTGATGCAGAAATACTTCGTCGTGAACATCTCCTGCAGGCCGATGATCTTGGCGCCCTTGGCCGCCGCTTCTTCGATGCGGGGCAGGGTCTTGCGGACATTGGCCGCCGGGGTGTCCTCGGCGGTAAGTTGGATGAGACCGACGCGGACGGAGTCAGCCATGGCGCAGGTCGTCAGTAGACGAGTTTGTTGATCGGGTACTCCACGATGCCCTCAGCCCCGGAGGCCTTGAGGGTCGGGATGAACTCGCGCGCCTGACGCGCGTCGATGATCGTCTCCACGGCAATCCACTCCGGGTTGCTGAGAGGTGACACAGTCGGGTTGCGTAAGGCGGGCAGGGCGGCGGCTACTTTCTCCAGAGCGGCCTTTGGCAGATTGAATTTCAGCCCGACCATGTGCTGGGCGGCGAGGGCGCCTTGCAGCATGAGCACAATCTGCTCGATTTTCGATCGCTTGGCCGGGTTGGCCCACGCGGCTTTATTGGCGACGAGTACGGTAGTGGTCTCCATTAACTGGGCGACGATGCGCAGCTTGTTGGCCTTGATCGAGGAGCCGGTCTCGGTGATGTCGACGATCGCATCGGCGAGCTCGGGGACTTTCACTTCGGTCGCACCCCAGGAGAATTCGACTTCGCATTCAACGCCCTGTGCCTTGAACCAGCGGCGGGTGGTCTCCACGAGCTCCGTGGCCACGCGCTTGCCGGCGAGGTCCTTCGCGGTTTTGACCGGAGAGGCTTCGGGCACGCAGAGCACCCAGCGGGATTTCTGCGCCGAGGCGCGGCTATAAATTAATTCGCAGACCTGCACGACGTCTGCGTTGTTTTCCTGCACCCAGTCCTGGCCGGTGAGTCCGCAGTCGAAGAAACCGTGTTCGACGTAGCGCGCGACTTCTTGGGCACGGATGAAGCGGCCGTCGAGGGCCGGGTCATCGAAAGAGGGGCGGTAGGAACGGCTGCTCTTCGTCACCGGGAAACCGGCGCGGGCGAACAACTGGAGGGTGGCTTCCTCAAGGCTGCCCTTGGGTAAGCCGAGCATCAATTTCGTGACTTCCTGACTCATTAGGCACTTGAGGAAGGCCACCGTGCGGGGCTCCGCAAGCATTAAGGGGTTGACCTAGCGAAGGCCCAAAAAGAGCCTTTTTAAATCAAAACCATGCATCGCTCCCTCCTTCTCCTTGCCGTCGCCGCTTTGCTTGTCGCTTGCAACGCCCCGTCCCATTCCGGAGCTGCCGACGCCGGCCCGCGTTTCTCCTGGGAGAAGGCTGGCACCGCCCCGGTCGCCGACAACTCCATCGCCACTGTGCTCGCCGTCCGCGAGGAATACAGCCTCATTGAACTTGCCCGCTCCGAGAAGGCCGAGCCCAAGACTCGCCTGCAGCTCACCAAGGGCGGCAAGAACCTGATTGTCGAAGTGCTCAAGTCCGATGACAAGACGACCGTCGTGGGCGTCGTCATTGGCCAGACCATGGGGCCCGCGCTTCGGGTCGGCGACGAAGTCACGGTTAGCCCGCTCGCGCAGTAAAAGCAGGGAGACACACCCGAGACAGAAGGACTCGCCTGCCCAGTGCAGCGGGTCTTTTTTATGATTCGGTATCATAAAAAGGCTATAAAGGCCCATTTACCTCCGCCGTTGACCCTTTCTCGTGGCATGCCTACTGCTCAAAACCTCTAACCACGCATGAATCAACCCTCCCCATCCCGCCGACCCGGCAGCGCCCTGCGCAAGCTGGTCACGGTCCTTTGCGGGATTGGGCTATTTTTGCTCGTGGTTGCCCTCTTGGCGGTTTGGTCGATCGGCCGATTTGCCCCCAAGATTTTGGATGCCTCTCTATCTTCGAGGACGGGTGCCCGCCTGGCCGTTGAAACCAACGACACGAACCTCTTTGCGGGGAGGGTCTCATTCTCCGGCCTCACGATCACCAATCCTTCGCGCTGGCAGGAAAGGGAGTTTCTCAAAATTCGCCGCCTCGGTCTCGAGGTCGAGACGTGGTCATTTCTATTCGGAAACACCCAGGTGGTGCGCGAAGCCGAACTCGATATCGAGCAGCTTGTCATTGTCGGCAAGGAGGCCTTCATGGCCGATAATAACGCCAAGGACATTGGTAACGGCCTGAAGGGTCAGGTGTCGGCTGGCTCGGCTCAGCCGGCCGCACGGATGCCAGTGGAGCCCGCCGCGACCCGCCAAGCTTTTCACATCGACCACCTCCGGGTCCGCGTCAATCGCATCACGGTGATCGCCGGCGACGGCACGCCGGGCCGCCGCGTCATCGTGGACCGCGCGTTCGACTATGTGTTCGACGCTCGCGGCATCACGGACCGGAATTTCAACGAAAAGGTCTCAGGCCCGATGGGGCAGCAGGCCTTGCAGAATGTGATCGAACGGCAACCCGAACTCATCATGGACCTCGCCCGCGAGAAGCTCCGTAAATCCGTGACCGAGAAACTCCTCGGCGATAAATAATCTCTCATGACCGAACCCCATTCATCCCAAGACCCGTCCTCGCCCGACTTGATTACACGCATTGCGGAACTCGAGGGTCAGATCGCCCAGCTCAAGGACACCGTCTTGCGCAGCAACGCTGACCAGCAGAATCAGCAGCGTCGCCACCAGCGCGAGCGCGAAGAGCTCCGCAAGTTTGCGACGGCCGGCTTGGTCGAGGACCTGCTACCGGCGTTAGATTCCTTGAATCTCGGATTAGAGTCCGCCACGAAGCAGGCGGATGGCCGTGCCGTCGCCGAAGGCTTCCGTATGGCCGTGAGCCAGCTTCGCTCCATTCTCTCTTCACAGGGCCTAGCGGAGATTAGTCCGCTCGGGCAGCCCTTTGATCCGGCACGCCATGAGGCGGTCGGGCAGGAAGCCAGCCTCAGCGTTCCCGAAGGTTCCGTCAGCCGCGTCGCCCGTTCTGGTTGGCTGCTCCATGAGCGCGTTATCCGCCCCGCGGCCGTCTTCGTGTCGGCTGGCCCTGCAAAGTAAGCCATGGCTGAAGATTATTATTCCTTGTTAGGCGTAGCGAAATCCGCTTCGGCCGATGATCTCAAGAAGGCCTATCGTAAGAAGGCGATGGAGTTTCATCCCGACCGCAATCCTGGCAACAAGGAGGCCGAGGAGAAATTTAAGAAAGTCTCCCGTGCCTACGAGGTGCTGGGCGACGACTCTAAGCGCAAGCTTTACGACCAGCACGGTGAAGCGGCGTTTGATCAAAGCATGGGAGCGGGCCCCGGCCGCAGCGCCGGCGGCGGCCGAGCTGCGGACCCCCGCGATATTTTCGAACAGATGTTCGGCGGTGGCGGCGGTGGCTTCTCCGACTTCTTCGGCGGCGGTGGCGGCGGGGGAGGAAGCAGCAACGAAAATTCCGGCGAAGACTTGCGCGTTGATCTCAAAATCACGCTGGAAGAGGCGGCCGAAGGCGTGGAGCGTAAAATTCCCTATCGCAAGCATGTCGCTTGCGCGAAGTGTGGCGGCTCTGGTGCGGAAGCCGGGGCGAAGAAAGCCCGGTGTGCGACTTGTCACGGCCAAGGCCAAGTGATTCGCAGCCAAGGATTCTTCTCCATGCGACAGACCTGCCCCGATTGTGGCGGCGAAGGCGTCCGCATCGATAAACCCTGTCGACCTTGCTCCGGCGAAGGTCGCATGGTGGGCGAGGCTAGCGTCACGGTGCGTATCCCTCCGGGCGTCGATACGGGCACGAAGCTCCGTTCTTCCGGCAACGGTTCCGCCGGACGCCGCGGCAATTCCGCCGGCGACCTTTACGTTTACATCTCCGTCCAGGAGCATGAACTCTTCGAGCGCGACGGTAATGATCTCGCCTGCAGTGTCCCGGTGAAGTTCTCCGTCGCCGCCCTCGGCGGCAAGATCACCGTCCCGAAGCTCAAGGGCAAGACGGTCCTGAGCGTGCCTGCCGGCACTCAGGGCGGCACGGTTTTCCGTTTGCGCGGCGAGGGCATGCCGCCGCTGCGCGGCTCGGCTTCCGGCGATCTCTTGGTCCGCGTCGATATCGACGTCCCGAAGAAGATGACCGACGTCGAGAAAAAAGCTTTAAAGGCGTATGCCGACGCCTGTGGCGACGACGCGGCGCCGGTTTCCGAATCATGGCGTTCAAAGTTCAAGAAATTCTTCCCTTAAGCCCCTTGCCCGCGGACCTCGCTTCGGCCTAAAGTCAGCCATGCCTCGCGATTCCGGCCAGACCGCCCGCCTCGTGCGTCGTTTGCGCTGGGATGAGCTCGATGCGGCCTGGTTGCGGAGTTTCGTCGAACTAGCGCGGGCGGAAGATCTCGAAGGCGCTGGCCTCCGCCAGCGCCCGGTGCGCGGTGGCGATCCGTCCGCCGCCTTGCTGGTCGGCAACGCTCACGCTCGGGCCCGGATTGTGGCCCGCCGCCCGATGACCATCGCCGGATTAGGCCTGATGGAAATCGTTTTCGCAGCCTACGGCGGGCGCTGCCACGGCAAGCCGCTCGCTTATGACGGCCAGTTCGTGCCTGCGGATACGGCCGTCGCCGAAGTCGAAGGTCCAGCGGCGGAGTTACTTTCCGCCGAGCGGATTCTTCTCAACTTCATGCAGCGTCTTTGCGGCGTTGCCACGCGTACGCACGAGCATGTGCAGGCCCTCGGTTCCTCTCCCACCAAGCTACTCGACACGCGGAAGACGACCCCAGGATTCCGCATGCTGGAAAAATATGCAGTCGGGCAGGGCGGCGGCTACAATCACCGCCTCGGCCTTTTCGACCGTATCATGGTGAAGGATAATCACCTCGCTGCCGGCGATGCCACGGCATCCCGCCGACTGACCGAACTGGTCATAAGGGCCCGGGAGAGTCGCCCAGATTTACTGGTCGAGGTCGAGGTCGACCGTTTGGCGCAGATCGAGCCGGTACTCGCGGCCGGTGCGGATGTCATCCTGTTAGATAATTTCAGCTTGGCGGATTTGCGCGAGGCCATCCCGATGCTCCGCGGCGAAGCTTGGTCGGAGGTCAGCGGTGGCGTGAATCTAGCGACACTTCCTCAAATCGGCGCCTTGGCTCCGGATTTTGTTTCTTGCGGCGGTATCACCCACGCGGCGCCATGGTGCGACCTCGGTCTTGACTGGTCCTGACGCCATGTCCGTTCTCGATAGCAGCATATTGCTCGCATTCCTTGAGGCCGAGGGCGAACCCGTCAGCGGCGATCGGCTTGCGAAGGAACTCGGCGTTTCCCGCGTAGCCATCTGGAGTCGGCTGGAGCGATTGCGGGCGAGCGGGTTCGGCTTCAAGGCCTCGACGCGCAGAGGCTATCAGCTGAAGACTGTCCCGCGGGAGATCAACGCGGCCTTGCTGGATGCGCACCTCCGGCGATTAAAAGTCCGTTCCGAAATAGAATTCCTGGCGTCGGTCGACAGCACTAACTCTGAGGCCGAGCGGCGACTCGCGGCCGGACAGGAGGCCCCCTTCGGCGTGCTCGCCCGGGTACAGAGCGCCGGGCGCGGCCGCCTCGGCCGCAAGTGGCACAGCGGCCAGGTCGGCAATCTTTACCTCTCCCTCGCGTTCCGGCCCTTCATTCCGCCCGACCGGCTGAAGCCGTTCACGTTATGGATGGGTTTGGCCCTCTGTGCGCACATCGAGCAAGCCCATGGCCTCAAGTTGGGATTGAAGTGGCCGAATGACCTGCAGACGCCGGAGGGCCACAAGGTCGCCGGCATGCTCACCGAGGCACGACTCGACGCCGATTCCGTGCGCGAATTGGTCTTCGGGATCGGCCTTAACATCACTGGTCAGGCCAAGGATTTTCCGGCAGAAATTCGCACCCTAGCGAGTTCGCTCGAGCAGGCGCTCGGCCGAGCGCTGGACATTAACCAGGTCGCGGCCAGCGTCATCGCCGCTTTGTTGCGTGCGTGGGAACAGTTTGAAGACGGTGCTTGGTCGCGATCTTTCCGTAAGCTCTGGCTTCACCACGACGTGTTAGTCGGAAAGTCCGTGCGCGTTGGTCTGCGCGGCGATCCCATCGCGGGCATCGTGGATGGCATCGACGACGAGGGCTCATTGATCCTGCGGACGGGGGGCGGGCGTCGTAAGGTGGTCTCCTCTGGCGAGGTCACGCTCCGGAAGCCGTAGGCAACCAACCTTGCCCTGCGCCGGCCGGGTCGTTAAGCCTAGGATGTGGCCCTGCTCTGTTTTGATGTCGGCAATACGCACACCCACTGGGGCGTGGTGGAGGGCCGGCGCGTATTGATGCAGGGCGAGCTGCCGACGCAAAGCCTGGATACGCCGGCCTTGCAGGCGCTGCTGGATAAGTATGCCGCTGCCGGGGTGGCTTTGGCCAGCGTGGTGCCCAAGGTGACTGCGGTCATTCACCCGGTACTGCTTAGCAGCGGCCGGCCGTTTTACCATTTGCAGCATGACACCGTGCGCGGGCTCGGCTTTGATTATCCCAAGCCGGCGGAAGTCGGGCAAGATCGGCTCGCCGATTGCGTCGGGGCGCAGTGCGTTGCCGGAGCTCCCGCCGTCATCATCGGTATGGGTACCGCCACGACCGTCGATATTCTAACCGAGCGCGGCTATGCCGGCGGGATCATCGCCCCCGGGTTGGGTGTCATGACCCAGTACCTGCATGAGCGTACGGCTTTGTTGCCTGCGCTTGATCCCGCGTCGTTGTTGGGCGGTCCCGCCATCGGCAAGTCAACCGTCGACGCCATGCGGGCGGGCTGTGCTCTCGGTTTCGCCGGCATGATCGGCGCCTTGCTCGATGGCGTTTGCGCCGAGCTCGTCCGTCAGGGGTCGCCGATGCCTAAGGTGATTGTCACCGGCGGCGCCGCGGTTTACCTGCCAGCCGCTTGGCGCGATCGGGTGTCACACGAGCCACACCTGACCCTAATCGGATTAGCCGAGGCGCATCGCCGTCACTTTTCATGAGTCAGCCTGATCCTAACCGTAAACTCCGATGGATGGTGCCCGTGCTGGCCCTTATCGTCATTGGGCAGGCCGGATTCTTCGTATACGTCCTCTTTTCGAAGGACAAGCTACCCCCCGCCTGGCCGATGCTGGCCGGGGATATCCTCTTCTCGCTGTTAGTCCTGTTCGTGCTTTGGCGGACGTTAGGCCGCCGGGGCAAGGACTAGGCCTTCATCAGTTTTAGGAGCTCTTTGCGGCGGGCCCGGATCTCGCGGCAGCCAGCTTTGGCTAGCCGGTCGGTCGAGAAGGCTTCCACGGTCAGGCTGGCCACGGCTGTGCCGTAGACCATGGCCTGCTTGAGGGAGGCGAAGTCGGTGGTGCCGACCGAGGCAAGGTAGCCCAGCAGGGCTCCAGCGAAACTATCACCAGCGCCCGTGGGGTCGCGCAGTTCCGTCACCGGATACGCCGGCAGCGCGAAGAGACCGTCTTCGTGGAAAAGCACGGCGCCATGTTCGCCCTTCTTGATGATCACCGTCTTGCAACCATGTTTGCGTAGCTCGCGGCCCGCGACAATCACGTTGGACTCGCCCGTGAGTTTGGTGGACTCGGTATCGTTGATCACCAGTAGGTCGGCGCGGCGCATGACCTCGCCGAGTTTTTCCCGTTGGGTCTCGATCCAGATATCAATCGTATCAGCGAGGACGAAGCGAGGGGCGGTGAGCTGATTGAGGACTTCGAGTTGCAGGTCGGGGCGGATGTTGCCGAGCATCACAAAAGGCGAGGCACGGTGGGCCTCGTTGAGCCGCGGCTTGAAATGCTCGAAGACGTTGAGCTGGAGGTCCTCAGTGTCGCGGCGGTTATAATTCTCGTGATAGCGACCGCGCCAGAAGAACGTGCGCCCGCTCGCATCGGTGAGCAGGCCGTCGAGATCGATGCCGCGCTTTGCGAGCTTCTTGCGGTCGCGATCACGGAAGTCATGGCCGACGACCCCGACGATGCGCGGGGCGGCGAAATAGCTCGCGGCGAGGCACGCATACGAAGCGCTGCCTCCCAGAATGCGCTCACCTTTGTCGTGAGGCGTGACAATACTGTCGTAGGCGACGGAGCCGACGACGAGGACCGGGTCGGGCTCGCGGCCCTTGTTCTTGATGCGGGTGGGAGAGGTCATGAGAAAAGTTCAGGGCGGGCATCGCGCAGGCGGTAGAGTGCGAGCAATGCGAGGGAATGTTGGGCGGGGTCGACGAGCGCCGAAGCCAGCGCAACCTTCGGGCTGAGGCAGAGAACCTGCAGCTCCTCATGTTCATCTGGAGCCCTGTTTGCAGTGGGCCGGACGCCCTCCAGTAGTATGAAATGACAGCGGTTGGATTGGATGGCGGGGTTCGGCGCACAGGTGGCGAGTAGCTGGGCGCGGCCACCGGCGAAGCCGGTTTCCTCTTCCGTCTCGCGTACCGCTGCCAGCACCGGATCTTCACCGGGTTCAACCATGCCCCCGGGCGGTTCGGTGGAAAGTTCGCGCGTGCCGAAACGATATTGTCGCACCATCACCAGCCGCCCATCTTCGGTGATCGGCAGTGCGAGGACCCAATCGGGGCCGCGTAGCACAAAAAAATCACCCGCTCGTTTGTCGAGCGGGTGATTGCAATGTTCCTTGTAGACCCGGAAAACTCGGCAGTCGGCGAAGAGCGCTTCATGCTGGACGGACCAGCGTGCGGGCGCCGACATGCAGGCAGCTTACTTGGTTTTCAGCTTCTGACCGATCTGAAGGCGGTTCGCATTGACGCCAGGATTGAGATCCTGGAGAGACTTCAGCGAGATACCGGCCTTCTTGGCGATACCGCCGAGCGTGTCGCCCTTAGCGACAGCGTACTCGCCAGGACCAGCAGGAGCGGCGGTCTTGCTACCAGCGCTACCACCAGCAACGGCGGCCGGAGCCTTTTTGGCGACGGTCTGCAGGGTGGTGATGGCGTCTTGGAAAGACTTGTTGTTCGCTTCGGAAGCGGACTTGAAGGCGGCGAGGTCGGCGTTGATGGCCTGGACGTCGGCGGCGGAAGCCTTGCCGGCGATCGCGGAGCCGAGTTCAGCCGCGGTTTGGGCGGCCTTGGCGGCTTCGTCGTTGGCCTTGGCGGCTTCGCCCTTGGCCTTGATGCCAAGCACGAGGCCGGCGGCGCCGAGAGCGAAACCAAGGACACCCACGATGAGCGGGAGCTTGGATTCGGATGAAGAGGAGGAGATGCTGTCGTTTTCCATAGTAGGAGGAGTTTTGCGGGTTGGAACGGTTTGAGATTAGCAGTTTGACAGATACGGCAACACCAAATCAAGGTGTTCTTCGGGTATCGGGCAGTATCTCAATTGGTAGAGTCCCTGCTTTGGGAGCAGGGTGTTGCAGGTTCAAGTCCTGTCTGCCCGACCACCCGGTCTTGGATTTACGCTAAATTGACAATTTAGGCGTAAGTCAGAACCTGCCCATCCTTGATCACCGTGACGTGATTAGCCCCGTCAGGGCGGGTCGAAGCTTCGGTTCGCCCAATAACCTTAGCAGCCAAGCCAAGCTCGTCGGCGAGCTTAAGCGCCACGGCGACATCGCCGGGCTCGAGGAAGATTTCCAGGCGATGCCCCATGTTGTAAACCTGATGCATTTCCTTGGCATCGGTGCCGCTGACTTTGGCGATCTCCGCGAAAATCGGCGGGGTGGGGAAGAGGGAATCTTTGATGAAATGAACTTGCGTGCCGAATCGGCGGCACTTGGTCTGGCCGCCGCCTGAGCAATGAACAATTCCCTTAACGCGCTGATTACCTAGTACTTGTAGAAGCCTTAAGGCGTATGGAGCATAGGTGCGGGTCGGCGAGAGCAGGGCTTGGCCGACGGTCAGGGACGAGCCTGGCAGCGGGTCGGTCATCTTATGAGGTCCGCAATACGCTAGGTCGGCCGGCGTGGCCTTGTCGTAGGTCTCCGGATACTTCTCAGCGTAATACTTCGAAAGCAGTTCGTGGCGGGCGCTGGTTAGGCCATTCGAGCCGATGCCGCTATTCTCGCCTTTCTCATAGGCACAGCGTCCGCCGGAAGCGATGCCGACGATAAACAGCCCGGGCCCGACGCGCGCTGCGTCGACGACGTCCTTGCGGGATAGGATGGCCGTGGCGGTCGAATCAACGGTCAGGGTTGGGGTAAGGTCTCCTACGTCGGCGGTTTCGCCGCCGCCGGAAGTAATCCCAAATCCTTGGGCGCGCAGCATGGCGAGAACTTCCTCGGTGCCTTCGATGAGCTCAGAGAGGATGGCCCCGGGAATGGCACGTGCGTTGCGATTGATCGTAGAGGAAAGAATCACGCCCTTCGTCACGCCGACACAGAGTAGGTCATCGATGTTCATCACGATGCTATCCTGTGCGATACCGCGGAAGACGGCGGCATCGCCGGTCTCTTTCCACCAAAGATAAGCGAGCAGGGCCTTTGTGCCGGAGCCGTCGGAATGTGTGACCACACACTGCTCGGGATTGCCGGTGAGATGGTCGGGGACAATCTTGCAGAACGCCGAAGGATAAAGCCCGCGGTCGAGGCGGTCCACGGCGGCGTGCACCTCGCTCTTCGAGGCGGAGACTCCGCGGGCCGCGTAGCGACCTGAATCGGAGGAGGGCTTGCTTTCGTGCGCCATGGCTCTTGCGTGCTTATCTCCGACCCTGCTATTGGGTCAACGCCCTTCTCCTCGTGCTGCGATTCTTCCTCCATCCAGACAAGCCATGGTTGCGACGCCTGGCGGCCGCCCTAGCGGGTTTGCTACTCGGGCTTTTGTTGGTTTTCGTCTGGGGCCTGCTCAACCACTTTTCGGTTCGTCGACTCGCCGCGGACTTACGCCAAGCCTACGACACCCGCGACGCGCGCGCGATGGAACAGCTCTTCTGCTGGGAGGGTGTGGATGACAAGACGCGCGCCCGCGTCCGCCTCGTGATCCTTCAGGAATTCGAGCTACCGGTCGAGACCGTGTCGGTGCGGCCATTGACCTTGCTTGATCGCAACTCTGGCCCGGGCCTCCGCCCGAATCTTAAACCCGCTGCGACCGTCGAAGTCATCTACGCTTCGCCCGATCACCTTTCCTCGGCCTTCTTGGTCGGGCGCGACGGCTGGTGGCGGCACCGTTTAGTGGTCATGGTGCCAGCCAATTGACGCCGATTCTTGACAGCGACCCCGCGGCCTCCCCTTAATCGTGTCCTATGGCTGACAAGAATGACAAGCGTCCCGAAAGCGCCCCCGGCA
>CAIRLQ010000244.1 GCA_903879465.1 uncultured Opitutia bacterium
CGGCTTCAATACCCTTGTCCTTAGCGGCGGCGGCGGCGCGTTTGCCGGTCAAGATAGCATTGGATGCGTTGGCGCCCTTCACCTCAGTCGGTGCGGCTTTGTCACGGGTGCCAACAGCCACCAGCGTCTTGCCCACCACGTCATCGATGAATTGCACGTAGATGTGCTGCCCGGTGAACTTGACGCTCATCCGGGGGCGGGCTGCGGTGCCCGTAACGGTCTTTCTGACCCGCCAGTGGCGCAGTTGGGCCAACCGATGTTTGTGCTCTGTTCTCATTCTAGCAAAATTAACGACAAACCGAATTACTGGACAGTCGTGCCTTCCTTGCGGATGACCTTCTCGCCGACATAGCGAACGCCCTTGCCCTTGTAAGGCTCTGGCGGATAGTAGCTGCGAATCTCAGAGGCAACACGGCCCACTAGTTCCTTGTCAGCACCATCAATGGTCAGCTTGGTTCCCTCCTCGATAACTACCTTGATCCCAGCAGGGACCGGGTAGTTAATCGGGTGACTGTAACCCAAAGCTAAATTGATTACCGACCCTTGCAGGACGGCCTTGAAGCCAACGCCTTGAATCTCGAGCTTCTTTTGAAAACCTTCGGAGACACCCTTGACCATGTTGTTGACCAATGCGCGAGCTAAGCCGTGCATCGATCTGGCTTCCGCCGTTTCAGCGGTACGACCCAGACAAACCGTGGTCCCGTCTACCTTGGCGTTTGTGAATCGCGGCAGAGAAAGACCCAGATTTCCCTTGGGGCCTTCCACCGTCACGCGGTCCCCGCTGACGGAGACTTTAACCGTGGCCGGAATTGGTACCGGGCTTTTTCCAATACGTGACATAACAAAATGCTTTACCAGACGTAACAAACGATCTCACCACCCACATTCTGGCGGCGAGCCTGGGAACCGGTCATCACTCCCTGAGGAGTCGAAAGAATTGCAACACCCAACCCACCCAAGACGCGAGGTGCATCGGATCCGGCGACATAGCGACGGAGACCTGGGGTGCTCACTTGCTTGAGCCCCTGAATGACAGCCTTGCGGCCCTGATACTTAAGGCCGAGCTTCAAGGTCTTAAGCTTGTCGCCTTCGACGGAGATATCGGATATGTAGCCTTCGCTCTTCAAGACCCGGGCAATCGCCTCCTTGAATATAGAGTGAGGCAGGGACACAGAAGGGTGGAGCGCCATACCCGCATTGCGAATGCGCGTCAGCAGGTCAGAAACTGGATCAGCGTTCATGGATGTAGTTAGGACTCGGATTACCAGCTGGCCTTGGTGACGCCCGGGATCAACCCCTGGAGCGCCGCCTCACGGAATGAGAGACGGGAGACACCATATTTACGGATGAATCCGTGACGTCGACCGCTGACGAGGCAACGGTTCACAACGCGAACCGGGCTTGCGTTCTTAGGCAGGCTCGACAGGCCGGCGTAATCGCCCTTGGCCTTCATTTCAGCACGGAGAACCGCATATTTCTTGACGGTCTCCAACTTTTTCTTGTTCCGGGCAAGCCAGGATTTCTTGGCCATAGGATAGATTGTTTATTTTGAAAACGGCATTCCCATCAACTTTAGGAGGTCGTAGGCCTCCTCATTCGTCGGAGCGGAGGTCACGATGGTGATGTCCATGCCCTGCTGTCTCTTGATCTTGTCCAACTCAATTTCTGGGAAGATCGTCTGATCGGAAATACCGAGTGAGTAGGTTCCACGGCCGTCAAACTGCTTGGATCCGACTCCGCGGAAATCGCGGATCCGGGGGAGAGCAGCCGAAACAAGCCGATCAAAGAACTCATACATTACCTCGCGTCGCAACGTGACTTTGCAGCCAACAGATTGCCCTTTGCGAAGTTTGAAATTTGCAATGCTCTTGCGAGCTATTGTCACCACTGCCTTGCGGCCAGTGATCATTTGCATCTCCTTGACGGCATCCTCTAGGGCGCCCTTCTCGAGGGATGCACTGACGCCCATATTAACCACGATCTTCTCGATGCGAGGAATCTGATGGAC
>CAIRLQ010000245.1 GCA_903879465.1 uncultured Opitutia bacterium
GGCCCGAGCTCCATGCTCATCCAGAAGAAATTCCTCGAACAGCGGAAGATCTTCCTCTGGGGCGCCGTGGAGGATGCCTCCGCCCGCGATATCGTCGAAAAGCTCCTGTACCTCGACGGCATCGACCCGGGTAAGGAAATCACCTTCTACATCAACACTCCAGGCGGCTCGATCACCTCCGGCATGGCCGTCTATGACACCATCCGGATGATTTCCTCGCCTGTGAAGGTCGTCGTGACTGGCATGGCCGCCTCGATGGGCTCCATCCTCCTCCAGGCCCCCAAGGAAAAGGGCAACCGCCTCCTTTTCCCCCACTCCCGCGTGATGATCCACCAGCCGCTCATCATGGGCCGCATCCAGGCCACCGCCGTGGACATCCATATCCAGGCCCAGGAAATGGAACGCCTCCGCTCCGAGTTGAACGAGATTCTCGCCAAGGCCTCGAAACAGAAAATTGAGAAGGTCACCAAGGACACCGATCGCGACTTCTACATGAACGCCGAGGAGGCCATCGAGTATGGCCTTGCCGATGCGATCGTGAAGAAGCTCTGAGCGAACGCCACGCGCATGGGCATCGGCGACCGGGCCTATATGCGGAACCAGCGGACCTACCGGGAACCGCTGTCCGCCACCGCCTGGACTATCGCCGTCCTCGTCGCCGTCTTCATCGTCAACCTAATCCAGGAGTCCGCCGGCGCGGACCTGCTGAGCTGGGCAATCCTCAGCGAAAGCCACCCGCGCCTTTGGCAATGGCTGACACACGGGCTGCTCCATGAAGGCTTCTGGCACCTCCTGGGCAACTGCCTCGTACTCTGGTGGACGGGTGCCATCGTAGAGCAGGACCATGGGCGCCGGGTTTACTTTCAGGTACTCATCGCCGGCACGCTCAGTGGCGCGCTGACCTGGTACCTCACCGGCTTCGGCGGTGCGCAGGACGGCTCGATCATCGGCATCTCAGCTGGAGTCTACGCCCTGATACTGGTCGCGCTGATGGATAAATTGGAGCACCAGATCACCCTGCTGCTATTCTTCTTCCTGCCAGTCACGCTCAAGGTCCGCTGGATGCTTTCGCTCACGGCGCTCTTCACCCTGCTCGGCTGGATCTTCGCCGAACTGCCCAGCCGCCACGCCTGGACGAAATGGCATGCGGCCTGGCACGATAGCATCGCTCACTCCGGACATCTCGGCGGATTAATTCTTGGATTCGTCGCTTGGCACTACCTCAATCGGACAAATCAGGGCCCAAGCTACGCTCAGGTACAGATGCCCACCTCCGAAGCACCCAGCCCGGCCATGGAAGCCCCGACTGAAGACAATACCCCACGCTTAAATCCAACCCAGGCCGAGGCCCGAGCGGAGCTGGACGGGCTCCTCGACAAGATTTCCTCCGGGGGATTCGGCTCGCTCACTGCCGCCGAGAAACATAGGTTAGAGCAACTCAGCACCCGCTTACGCTGAGACCCCTCCCTTTATGCGACTAAGACTGATCCCGCTGATGGTCCTCCTAGCTGCGCTGGCTTCCGGCCAGACGCCCAGCTTCACGACCACTCAGTCCATGCAGAACGAGACCCGCGCCACCGCGGCCCTCCTCGAAAAGCTCCACATCAGCCGCAAGGAGATGTCGTCCGTCGACATGAATACGGTCGTGCGCACGTTTTGCGAAAATCTCGACGGTGCGAAGATGTACTTCACCGCCGAGGAGGTCGATGAGTTCACCGCTCGCTACGGCAAGACGCTCGATCTCTACCTGCAGCGCGGTAACCTAACGCCGGCTTTTGAAATCTTCTCGCTGTTCAAGAAGAAGGTCAACGAACGCACCGTCTCCAACCTGGCCGCGCTCGATAAGACGATTGACCTCACCCAGCCGGGCACTTTCCCAGTCGAACGCAAGAAGGCCAACTGGCCCGAAAACCAGGAAGCCGCCGACTCCCTCTGGACCCGCCGCCTGCGACTCGACATGCTTTCGGAACTCCTCGGCGAAGACCGCCAAAACGGCTCGGCGAAGAACAAAGCTCCCAAGGACCATGGCCTGCCGGAAATCACCGCCGCCAAGACCAAGGAAGCCGTCGAACGCCTGAAGAAGCGCTACGACAAGGGCCGCTCCTACCTCAATTTCGACCAGAATGAAGTGGAGGAAATCTTCCTCAACTCCTACACCAGCCAGTACGACCCGCACTCGACCTTCTTCTCCCAGCAGTCGCTCGAAGAATTCGAAATCGCGATGCGCAACTCACTCGTCGGCATCGGCGCCACCCTCTCCGACGAAGACGGCTTCTGTGTAATCAAGGATATCCTCCCGGGCGGCCCACTCGACCTCTCCAACCAGGTGAAGCCGGGCGACAAAATTATCGCTGTCGGCCAGGGCGAGAAAGGTGAAATGGAGGACATCGTCGGCATGCGCCTCAGCAAGGCCATCGGTCGCATCCGCGGAAAACAGAATACCACGGTGCGCCTGCTCGTCGACATGGCCGCCGGCGGCCGCAAGACTGTCCCGCTCAAGCGCGACCAGATTAATCTTGTTGGCCAAATGGCCTCCGCCAAGGCCTTCGAAGTCCCCAACGGCAACAGCACGATGCTGCTCGGCGTCATCGACCTCCCGGCCTTCTACGGCAAGAACCCCGACGGCTCTGGCTCCAGCCCCTCCGCCGACATCGAACAACTCATCGGGAAACTGAAGAAGCTCGGCATCAAGGCCCTCATCATGGACCTCCGCAAGAACGGCGGTGGCCTGCTAAACGAAGCCGTCGACATCGCCGGCCTGTTCATCCCGAAGGGCTCCGTGCTCCAGGTGCGCGACAGCCAAGGCCGCTCTGAGGATTACCGCGATGAAGATGAGAAGGTCGCCTGGGATGGGCCGCTCATCGTCCTAACGTCAAAACTTTCTGCTTCGGCCTCCGAAATTTTCGCTGGCGCGATGCACGACCACCGCCGCGCGATCATCGTAGGCGATGTGACGACGCACGGCAAAGGCTCGGTCCAAAATATCATCGAACTCAGCCGCTTCGACAAGAACCTGAAGTCCGCCGTCAAGGTCACCATCCAAAAGTGGTACGCCCCCAACGGATCATCCATCCAGCTTAAGGGAGTCCCGGCGGACATCGTGGTGCCGTCGGTCTACTCGGTAATGCCGGTCGCCGAAGCCGACCTGGAACGCCCCCTGCCCTGGGATTCTGTCACCCCCACGATGACCAAGCCTGATGAAGGCGATTGGCTCAAGGCAAAGCTGTCCGAAGGCCTCATCTCGCAACTCAGCAGCGGCAGCGCCCGCCGCCAGGCCGAACTCCCCGAGTTCCTGACGCTCTCCCGCACAATCGATTGGACCAAGAACCGCCGGGAACGGAAAGAAGTCTCCCTCTCACTCGAGCAGCGCCGCACCGAGCGCAAGGACGACCTTGAATTCCGCGACCAGATCCGCCGGGAACTCTCCGATTACGCGAAGAAGGAATATAAGATTGCCGACGTAAAGCTCAACGCCGCGATCGAACAGGAGAAGAAGGAAGGTCCGGATTCCCTCACGAAGATGAAGAAAGCCAGCCGCATGCGCGATCCGCTCGAAGACGACGACTGGCCGGAATACGATATTCAACTGCACGAGGCCGTGCGTATCGCCGCCGACTGGAGCAATCTACTCTCCGGCTCCGCCGTGGCCACGAAAGCCCCCACGGCACCGACCACCACGAAGTAAGCGCGGAGCCGCCGCGAGGCAGACATGCTGGCACGCCAGCATGCTGCGATCCAAAAAACCGCCCTCCCAGGCGGCTTTTTATTAGGCGTGTATCAAGGCAGGAAGTTATCGCGGATGGCTAAACCCCTGTGACCTAGGACGGTACGTGGTGTCGTCGCTACCTCAAGACAAGCGGAGGCGATGTCATCGCGTCCCTACCCATCCGCCAACCGCCACCCATCGTCAGCCGCTCAGGTCCGCCCTCCGCGCGGTCAACGATGCAGCCCTCCGTTCTTGGTTGGCTACTTTGATTTGCCGACCCGCCCGACGACGCCCAGTTTACGGCCATGCCCCCGTTCGCGCTTCTGATCCTCATCGCTGTCCTCGTGATCGCGCTACTGGTGCTACGAAAGCCTCGTCCTACCAGCCTGAGCCTACGCCAACAACACGGCATCATCGACGGCCAACCCGTCCAGCTACACACCCTCACCAATGGACGCGGCACGCAGATCTCCGTCAGCGAGTTTGGTGCTATGCTTACCTCGGTCCGCACGCCAGACATCCAAGGCCGGCTCGGCGAAATCACCCTCGGCCTGCGCAGCCTCGAGGACTACGTCGCCCATAACCGCCATTTCGGCAGCACCGCCGGGCGCTACGCCAATCGTATCGCGGGCGGTCACCTACGCATCGATGGGCGCGATTTCACTTTGGCGGGAAACAATAACGGCCAACACCTGCACGGCGGCCTGCGTGGCTTCGACAAACGGGTCTGGCAATCCGAAGCCCTCCGCACCGCGACGGCCTCCGCCGTACGCTTCACCTACATCAGCCCGGACGGTGAAGAAGGCTACCCGGGCCAGCTCACCGCCGTCGTCACCTATACCCTGCCCGATGATGCCGATGAACTCCACATCGATTTCGCAGCCACGACCGACACCCCCACAGCCTGCAACCTGACGAACCACGTGTTCTTCAATCTGGCCGGCGGCGGAAGTATCCTCGATCACCGCGTGCAGTTGCTCGCGGATCACCTCGTACCGGTGAGCCCGGTGCTCATTCCGACCGGCGAACTGATGGATGTCACAAACACCCCTTTCGACTTTCGCACTGCGCATACCATCGGCGAACGCATCGGCGCAACGCACGATCAGCTGCGCCGGGCGCGCGGCTATGATCACTGCTACGACCTCGGCACCGCCGGCACCTTGAAGTCCGTCGCCTTCGTGAGTGAAGCCACGTCTGGTCGCACCTTGGAGGTGCTCACCGACGCCCCCGGCCTGCAGCTCTACACGGGCAACTTCCTCGACGGCACCATCCAAGGTCGATGGGAACGGCCGTTCGGCTTTCGCCAAGGCTTCTGCCTCGAGCCCGGCCTCTTTCCGGATTCTCCGAACCAGCCCGACTTCCAGCGCATGGGCTACCCCAGCGGCATCCTGCGCCCCGGCGAACAGTATGCGCAGAAACTCGTCTTCCGCTTCGGGGTCATGAGATAGGGGCCGCACCGCGTCACGAATGTGCTGTATCGGGTAGGGTCAGCACTGCGTGCTGACCTAGCTGTCTTTAGGTAGGGGCGCGACTGCGTCGCGTCCTTTCGCATTTAAATCATCGATGAGCCGGGCAAGTAATCCGTCCGCCCACGGACGCCACGCAGTGGCGCCCCTGCCCGAGACACCCCAGCCAATCACCCGGTCGCCGGTCTCCCTTTTGAGTTAAAAATTCCAGCCACCTGCCACCCATATATTAGATGCCTCGCCGCAGTTCCCCCCCCACGCGTCGGCGTGAAGCCAGCGCATCACACCCTCTTCGCGTCTTCCCTGGCCTGCGAGGCGGAGCTATCCGCCCAAAGCTGCTGGGTGACTTTGAGAAGCGCGTAGCCACTCAGGAGAGTCACTGCGGTCAGCACCCATGCCATGGTGAGGCGCTGGGGATCTCCCGACGCATAGAGGAAATTACCAATGGCGAAGAGCGAACCCCAAATGAGAGCGCAGCCAGCAATCCAGCCGACGAAGGCCGAGCCGATGCGATTCTCTCGGGCAATCTCCGTATCGCTAATCCCGGCTTCCGCCCGGATATCCGTCCAGCCAGGGCCCGCCGGCTTTACCTTCTGGCAGAAAGCGATGAGCGTCGCTCGCTCCGTCTGCGGACCGACAAATGCCGTCAGCAACCAGGCCGCGGTGGTGAGTCCGACTTGGATGATCGTCGTGGTTGCGAAATCAGCCGCTGGCATCAGCCACGGCACGGCCACGGCAGTCACCAGCGACATCACCATCGCCACGACTTCGCACCAAGCGGAGACGCGCCACCAGAACCAGCGAGCAATGTAAAGGAGCCCAGTGCCGGCGCCGATGGAGAGCAGTACCTGGAAGGCCTGCTGGGCGGACTTCATGTAAAGGCTGAGAATCGCGGCGAGTACGTAGAGAAATACCGTCGCGAGCCGTCCTACGTTTACATAGTGAGTCTCGCTAGCGTCCTTCTTCATGAAACGGCGGTAGAAGTCGTGCACAAGATACGACGAGCCCCAGTTGAGGTGCGTCAGGATCGTCGAGGAGTTCGCGGCGATGAGGCCGCCGACCATCAGGCCAACGAACCCAACCGGCAGGAACATGAGCATCGCTGGGAAGGCGGAGTCATGCCCGATGAGTGCGGGATCCGCCTGCGGGAAGGCCTGCTTAATCGAAGCCAGGTCGGGATAGACGATGATCGAGCACAGCGCGGTGATGATCCACGGCCACGGACGCAGCACGTAGTGTGCAATATTGAAGAAGAGCGTGCCACCGAGGGAATCCTTCTCCGACTTCGAGGCCAGCATGCGCTGCGCGATATAGGAGCCACCACCGGGTTCGGCACCTGGATACCAGTTGGCCCACCAGCTGATGGCGATCGGCAGGATGAAGATCATCAGCGCCAACTCCGACATCGTGAAGTTCGGGAGCATGTCGAGAATCGGCTGGCCCGTGCCGTCCGACACCGACATCACCGGTACGCCCTGAGTCGTCACGACCTGCTGCGTGGAAAGCTTCGCGACGAGCGCCTTCAGGCCAGCCCAACCACTGGCTTCGCCGGCGAGGCGACGACCAACCTCGACGAGTGAGAACCAAGCGGCGGCGAAGACGGCGGTCATCTTGATGAAGAACTGTACCATATCAATCACGAGCACACCCCAGAGGCCGGAGTGGGCGGCGAACACCACGTTCAGGATACCGCAGACGACGATGGTCTGCCAGGCGGGCATACCGAAGAGGATGTTGGCAATTTTGCACGCGGCGAGCGTGACCATGCCCATGATGAAACAATTGAAGAACAGCCCGAGGTAGATGGCGCGAAAGCCCCGCACGACCGAGGCAGCGGTGCCGGAATAGCGATGCTCGTAGAATTCGAGGTCGGTCATGACGCCCGAGCGACGCCACAGGCGCGCAAAGAAGAAGACCGTGGCCACGCCGGTGAGCACGAAGGCCCACCACTGCCAGTTACCCGCGACACCGTATTTGCGTACCTGCTCGGTCACCCAGTTCGGAGTGTCGGAAGAAAAAGTGGTCGCGACCATCGAAAGGCCGGCGAGCCACCACGGCACCGAGCGGCCGGAGGCGAAGAACTCGGCGGTACTCCCCGCCGAGCGCTTCGCCAAGAAGAGCGCGGGGACGAAACACACCAGAATCGAGGCGGCGACAATGACCCAATCAATCCAGGTAATAATCATGGCGGGGCACGGGGTATCCTCCGTTCTCCTCCAACCCGCCCACAGTGGCAACCGAGTTCCCTTTACTGATATGACCAGTTCGAAGCATTAGGGTCATAAGCCTTGGGTAGGGCTGACCGGCCCGGTCAGCCGCGGTTGAGCGAGCCGCTCAACCCTACCTAGATACAGCGGAGGTGATGTCATCGCATACCTACCCAAACAAGAAGGGCGCCTTACGGCGCCACATCCTTCTGCTTCGCAGCAGTTCACCCTGCCAGCGGTTCCCCGCCGGCAGGCTTACTTGGCGGCCGGAATCTCGTTCAACGTATACCAGCCTTCGTCATGCCAAAGGCTATCGCCGGCCTGGGATTTCACGGTGGTCACGAGGTGATGGATGTGTCCGCGGACGAGACCATCGATAACGAGCCGCACCTTGAGTCCGTCGGCCGAAACGGTCGCCGACTTGACGGTGGGCGTGGTCTGATCGACCTCGGGGCTGCCGTAGCTCGCCTGATAGATGTAGGTAAAGGTATCCATCTTGTAGTTCTTCACGTCGGCGGCCAACGCGGCGTCGACTGGATGCGTGAACGTAACTTCAAACCCGTCGTTAAGCGCGGAGATATCATGCATATCGAAAGGCACCTTACCCTTGAAGCGGACGCGTTCAAACGTGAACGGCTTCGAGCCGCGCGAACCCCAACCGCGATTGGAGCCACCGATAAACAACGTACCGTCTTCTTGGTCCATCCGAACGGGGATTAGGCCGGCTTCGAAACCAGCGAGGAAATGGAAGACGGCGCCCTGATAGAGCCCGTTCACAACTTCGAGATTCACACGCTGGACTTGCGAAGCGGTCTGCTCGCCGATGAGCATCTGGTTCTCCCATGGGCCGAACTTGCCCTTGGTCATATCGCAAGCGATGCCCGACGGTGAATTGCCGACGTGGCCATGCGGTAGGATGACGGCGGGCGGAACGAAGTCCGGAAACTTCAGGCGCTCGGCGAGAATGCGCGAGCCACTGGCCGGCTCGGGCGGCGCTGGGAAATTCGCGAGGGCGGCAGACTTATTGCCCGTAGGGTTGCCCTGGAACGAACCAGGGCGCAGCCACTTGAGCGAAGAGGAGCCATTCCAGACGCCCTGATTGTCGGTGTAGAACATGTCACCTTTCTCATTGGCCCCGATGCCGCCCGGCGAACGGATGCCAGAAGTGGTGGGGATCATCTTGCCCTCGGGAGTGACGCGCACGCACCAGCCGCGCCAAGGCGAAAAAGCGTGGAATGAACCCGTGAGGCAGAGCACGACCCACACATCGCCGTTACGGTCAGGCTCGGAGCCAAAGGCGTATTCATGGTAATCGCCGTTGATGCCCCACTTGGAGCAGATGGAGTCGAAGCGATCAGCCTTACCGTCGCCGTTCGTATCGGTCAGACGTGTGAGCTCGGGGCGGTTGGTGGCGAAGATTGATCCATCCTTCCAGAACATCCCGAGGGGTTCGTGTAGACTGGCGGCGAACTTGGTCCACTTGATTTTACTAAGATCGTCATCATAGGCACCTTCGGCGATCCAGACATCCCCCCGGCGCGTACCGATGGCGACTTTCTTACCAGGCATCAGCGCGATGGAGGAGACTTCGCAGACTTCACCCACGGGCGTGGGGATTTGGATGCGGTCGTAGAATTCAGACTGGCGCGCTTCGGATTTCTTCGTGTCAGACTTCTTGGCGGCTTTCGGAGCGGCTTTCGGGGCCGCTTTCGGGGCGTTGACGGCCTTGGCAGGTGCCGCGTTCAGGCCGGCGGTCAGCGCGATCAGCGCGAGGAAGAGGGAGAGTTTTTTCATAAGTTTGTTTTCCGTGGATGTTTATCGGAGGTTGTAGGCGAGCACGGCGGATTCGCCGGGCTTAAGCGTGACCGTGAGGGATTTACCAGCGTCGTTCGCGCGAGGAGCAACGCCGTTAAGCCAGCGAATCTGCAGCAAACCGCCGACGTCCGTCAAACCGTCGGAAGGCCCCGTGACGGCCGGCCCGCGTGCCAGCACGACGGTGACCGCCTTGTCGCCCGTGACTTTGATGGTGCGGGTGAGCGTGGACTTGCCCGAGGCTTCTTCCGCAACCCAGGCATCGGACACCGCGAAACCTTCGCCGGCGGACTTGAAGGTTGGGTTGCCGAGCTTGTCCAAATCGTAGCCCTTGAACTCCGCCGCCACGGGCGTGCCAGTGAACTTCAAGTCAGCGCCTTGCTTCTCAGTGGTATAACGGATGACGGCCCCCGGTGCTCCAACATCCAGCAAAATGGCCTGCTCGTCGGAAACCTTAATCACACCCGTACCAGCGGGCGGCTCATTGCCCGCACCGCGGTCGGTCCAGTGATGACCCCCGTCCATGAACTTACCCGACCAGAGCAGCTCGGCGGCAACGTTGTCGGCACTATAGGCCAGGTTCATGCCATTGGGAAAACCGATGCCGATAGCACGCGGCGAAGTGCCACCGATGAAATTACGGTAGATCGCGGCGACGCCGTCCTTCGGCTGAATCGGAATGGAGACGCGCGGCTTCGCAGTCTTGGCGGAGCTCTTGGCGCTCGACACCCATTTGAAGTCCTTGTCCTTCGGCCCCTTGACGCCGAGGATCACAACCGCCTGTCCAGCGCCCTGCACATATTCAACGCGCACCGGAACGGAGCCCTGTTTCAACATGACCGGCACTTCCTTGACGCGCCCGCCGACAGGGGCGATGCCCTTGATCTCGGCGATGCGTTCGCCGCCGACATAAAGCGCGCCGAAGTCATCGCAATCGAAGACAAACGTGTACTTCCCCTCTTGCTTGGCCTCGAACTGTGCCGTCCAGATCATCGCGTAATTGTTCTTCATGCCGGACTGTTCGGGATCGATGATGCCGGTGTTGAAATCCTCCATCAGCGCTGGCTTCAACTTTGAGAAGTCGGGCATCTCTTTCCATTCACCCTTATAAAGAGTGCCGACGAGGTTCTTCAGGAGCGACTGGCCGACGGGAAACGGATGGTCCGCGAGCAGCTCTTCGGCGGTCCACGGCTTGACGCGCGTACTTGTGGCAGCACGGACAGCCTTGACCTGATCCACGGTCACGACACCGGCCCGACCCGCAAACTTCTCGCGCACATAGGAAAGTGCGGCGGCAATCTTCTCGTCGCTCAGGACAGCGCCTTGCGGAGGCATTTCGATATTGTAAGCTTTGCGAGCGACCTCGACCGGCCCGGTCATTCCGTTGAGGACAATCTTGATGGCGCGGTCGGGCAGGCCCTTAGGCCAGTCGCTGCCGTAGAGCGGCGGGAGACCATTGAGGCCCTTGCCATCGGGGCCGTGGCAGGCCACGCAGAGCGTGTTATAAACTTGGGCGCCATCTTCGGCGGCAGCGGCAAAGAGCGCCGAAACCAGAAGGGCGAAAAGCGACGAGGTGCGCATAGGGGTGTGACCCCATCAAGTCCCATATTTTTAAGGGGGCAAGACGGATAGTAACGGAGAAAGGGCTGGCTAAGGCCCTCCTCTAGGAGGGCTGAGTGAATGCGAGGCATGGGCCTGAATTCCCATCCCAGGAAGGGGCAGCACCGCGTGGTGTCCTAGGCGACATGAGGTAGGGGCGGCTCTCCGAGCCATCCGAAGTGCAAAGGTGCATAAGCTCCGGGTGCAGGGTGCGGCAACTTGCATCGGGTATGGGCAGCACCGCGTGCTGCCCTAGATTGCCTTTAGGGTGGGGCGCCACTGCGTGGCGTCCGTGGGGGACAGACGTCGATAGGTCGGACAACTTGCCCGGCTCATCGATCGCAGCTCTACAAACAGAGGCGACGCACTAGGTCACCACGCGGTCCCAACCCGACCCTGCCTTAGCGGGCGCGATATAAACCCTGCGGGTCGTAGACCCACCAAGCGTCAAACGGGTTGGCCAAGGCGGGTAGCTCAAAATACGGCCGACCTTTGTCATCGAGGCGTGAACTGATACCCGAAATCTCGGTGCGGGTCGGTGGCTGAGGGAGCGGCATTGGCGTCGGTGCCGGAGGCTGGGGGACGGGCAACAAGTCGAGGATCGAGGTTTCTTCGATGCGCTCGACGACGTTATCGACCCACTTAAGTTCCTTGGCCTTGTCACCAAAGGCCTGCCAGTCGCCCGTGGAATCGTTCGCATACATCTGCTTCACAAACTCCTCGAGGGAAATACCCATCTTCTTGGCCACCGGGGTGGCGAGGCGATCGAACCACTTGGAGGTGAAATCGATCTGCTCCTTGAGCACCGTCATATTACCACGCACGGTATTCGAAGCCTGATGGTGCAGGAGAATCGTGTTGGGATAGCAGAACGAGCGCTCGGCGAGGGTGCAGATCACCGCGGTCATCGAAGCGGCGAAACCTTTTACGACGACGTAGACCGGAGCCTTCGACGCGGCCATCGTCTTCTGGATCTGGTAACCGGCGGCGACGGAGCCGCCCGGCGAGTTATCCACGACAATGAAGATGGGGAATTCGGAGGACTGGTTATTATAGAACGCGATGCGCTGGCAGACGTAGTCGGCAAGCTGCTCGGTCACGACACCGTTGAACGAGATGCGGCGGTCGCTGATATAAAGGACGCCGTCGACGAGCGGATCCTTGAGTAACTTGGCCTTGGCCTTGCTGGCGACCTTGCGGGCTTCGTCTTCTTTCTGGAAACGTTGAATCTCATTGGAGAGACGGGCAACGGTGTTGGCGGCCTCGAGCTGGAGCTGCTTGGACTCGGCTTCGAGTTCGCGGATCTTATTCGAACGTTCGGTGAGGCGGGCGCCCGAACGGGCGGACTCCAGGGCGGCCTGGCGCTCGAGCTTGGCGCGCTCATCTTCCAGCGCAGCGGCTTCGGCGGCAGCCTTGGCGAGCCGCAGCGAGCGCTCCACGGTCAGGCGCGAGACCTCGGCGTTGAGCGGGGCGAGCTCTTCGGCGCGCTTAGCTTCAGCCAGCGAAAGTTCGGCGTCGATGCGGGCCTTCTCGCCGCGCATGCGCTCCACTTCCTTGAGCGCAGCCTTCTGCTCAGGAGTGACCTCATCGCGCGGCGGTACGCCGGGAGTCTGGGCGGGAATGCTGGCCGCGGGAGCAGCGTCAGGCGCGGCGACGGCAGGCTTCGCCGTCTGGGCGAACGCCGGCGAGGCGACCAGGGCGGCGAGCGCGAAGGCGCGCAGGAAAGAGCGAGAATGCATAGGTGTTGGTTTTAAAAATTAGCGGAGAATGTATTCGACCGTCGGGTCGAAGAGCCACCAGACATCGCAGGGGCCGAGCGGTGGAAGCGCCAAGCGAGGACGGCCGTCTCGCGTCTGGCCAGCGTCGACGAACCCCTCGGGCATGATCTCCGTGGGCTTGGGCTCGGCGCCCGCGCTAAAGAAAGAGTCCTCAGTCATCCGCTCGACGACGTTAGTGACCCAATGCAGGCGGGCGGCGTCGTCGCCGGTGACCTTCCAGTCGCCGGTGGACACCGACTTATACATCTGGGCCACGAAGTCCTCGACCGAGACGCCGGCGCGGAAGGCGACTTTTACGAAGATGCGCTCGACCCAGACCTTGCTCCACTTGAGCTGCTCCTTGAGCTGCGTCACATTGCCACTCAATCCGCTCGAAGCCTGGTGGTGCAGCACAATCGTCTGCGGGTAGACAAAGGAGCGCTTGGCCATGGTGGTGATGATGGCGGCCATCGAGGCAGCGTAACCCTTGACGACAACGAACACCGGCGCCTTCGAAGTCTCCATGGCTTGGAGCATCATGTAGCCCGACATCACGGAGCCGCCGGGCGAGCGGTCGATGACGATGAAGATCGGGGCTTCGTCATCGAGTGCATTGTAAAACGCGATTCGGCCGCAGACGAATGCGGCGAGCTTGTCGTCGACGCGTCCGTTGAACGGGATACGGCGGTCAGAGATGTGCAACACACCGTCGATCAACGGATCTTTCGGGTAGGCAAGCTGGGCGTGCGAAGCGATATCGGCGGCCTTCTGCTGGAGCTTGGCGATCTGCGCGACCGAGGCTACCTTAGCATACTCGACGGAAACCTGGGCGTTGGCGAGGCGGGCCTCGACCTCCAGTTCGGCGCGGGCGCGATCCTTATCGGCGGATGCCACGGCCGACTTCGCGTTCGCAAGCGCAGCCTCGATGGCGAGACGTCCCTTCTCTGCTTCCGCGGGTGCGGCAGCCGCATCGGCCCGGGCGGCGCGCAACATCGCCTCGGCCTCGAGTTTACGCATTTCTAAGGTCTGCTGCAGTTGCGCAAGGCGACGCTGGGAAGCCGCGAGATCTAGGCGAGCCCGGATGACTTCCGTGTCCAGTTCGGCCTTGATGGTCTCGGGGGATTTCTTGACAGGGCCCTGCTGGGCCAGGAGGAGCGCACTGAGAAAAAGAGAGACAAGGGCCAGGCGCGACATGGGGAGAACACTCTTTTGACAGATAAATGGTTCCCTTGAAGTCCTTTTTTGGCAAATCTACCCAAATGGACGCCGACGCCCCGATCTCCCTGCATAATCGCCATACCGGGGGCACCGAAATCGAGCAGGTCTACGGCGAAGCTTGGTTACGCCGCATCTACGGCCACCCGCTGGGCAAGCTGAGCCTCCACGCCGTCGTTAAACGAGGCCTTTTCTCAAAGTTATATGGCTGGGCCATGGATCGCCCGAGTAGCGCCCGCCGCATTGAGCCCTTTATCAAGGCCTTCGGGCTCAATCCCGCCGAGTTTGCGGAAGCGGACCTCAGCGCGTATCGCACCTTCAACGACTTCTTCTACCGCAAGCTCAAGCCCTCGACCCGCCCGATCGACCCGCGGCCCGAGATGGCGGTGCTCCCAGCCGATGGACGTCACCTCGGCTTCCAGGATGCTTCCTGCGTCAAAGGCATCTTCGCCAAAGGGCAGACTTTTGATATCCCCGCACTCGTCGCGGATCGCGCGCTCGGTGAACGCTACCAGCGCGGCACCGTCGTCTGCTCCCGCCTCTGCCCGGTCGACTACCATCGCTTCCACTTCCCCGTCGCCGGAGTGCCTGGCGAACCCGTGCTAGCCCAGGGCCAACTCTTCTCCGTCAACCCGATTGCCCTGCGCCGCCGTGTCGCCTACCTCTGGCACAACAAACGCCAGCGCGTCACCATCGATGCCGGGGCGTTCGGCCTCGTCACCATGGTGTCTGTTGGCGCCACCAATGTCGGCACGATCATCGAGACTTATCAGCCCGGCCGCGCGGTCGCCAAGGGCGACGAGAAAGGCTATTTCCGCTTCGGCGGATCATTCGTCGCCACCCTCTTTGAGCCTGGGCGGATCAAACTCGAGGCCGACCTTATCCAGGCCGGCGAAACCGCCACCGAACTCTACGCCAAAGTCGGCTCACCGCTGGGCCGGCTCGCGTAAGCGCTTGCCTCCGCCGCCCGCGCCGCAAATCTGGACTGCACAGGTTTGCTCGGGTGGTGGAATGGCAGACACACTAGATTTAGGTTCTAGCGCCGCAAGGTGTGCGGGTTCGACC
>CAIRLQ010000246.1 GCA_903879465.1 uncultured Opitutia bacterium
CATGGCGACTTCGTCCTGCTTGTCCTTGGCATACTTGCCCGCAACGTCGGTGAGGTCGGCCGGCTTGCGCTCGAGCCAGAGCTCAAGGGCCTTGGCGCGGGCCGAGCCGCTGAGCTTGGCGTTGGCGACCAAGCCGGAGAGCAGCTCATTGGAGAGCGAGGCGACCTCGAGTCTATACTGCTCAACAAGCTCCAAGGCGGCCCGAAGGGTTTCGGAGTCGCCCTTCAGGAGAATGGGCAAGGCGGCAATGAGGCTGGAACTAAGCTCTTTCACGTCGCGCGGAGGCAGCGGAGACCAATGGGCCGTGGACTGATCGACCGGGTACGGGTTGGCCCACTGGGCGAGCAGGCGTAATGCTTCAGCACGGGCCTCGGCCGGCAATTTCTCGTTGGTAGCGATGGCCACCACGCGCGCGGCGTTCTTCTCACCTCCCAGGCGGAAAGCACTGTGCGTCAGACGACGCAGCATGAAGGTCGTCCACGAACGCGAACCGAGGTCATCAATGAGCGCCGCCACATCCGGGCGGCCGGGCTCGAGCCCGAGATCGTGCACCGCCCGGATGGCCTCGTCGGCGACGATAGTCGACTTGTCCTTCACGAAGCGAGCGGCGGAAGGATCGTTACGACGACGCAGAGTGATGACGGCAGCGAGACGGACGGAAGCGTTCTCATCCTTGGCGACGGCATCAAAGGCGGCGGTCGCCTGGCACATGTGATCGATGGCGAAGGAACCGGCATGGCGGATGATCGGATCGGCGTCGGCGTTCTCCTTCAACATCGTGAGGATCTCGGGGAGATACTTGTCGGCACCAAGGCGGGCCGCGGCGATGGCCGCAAAGGAACGCACGCGCAACGACGGGTCGAGGATCAGCTTGCCGAGCGGGAGGTCGTTGCCCTTAAGCGGGGCCTCTTCGAGTGCGCGGGCGGTCTGGGCGCGAACTTCGGCGTCGGCATCGGCCAGGAGCGGCACGAGGCGCTGCGCGGCAGCAAGGCGATCGGCCAAGGGAGCAATCGGTGTATGCTTACCGCTGAAGGCCTCGCCGGGGGCGATGGCGGCGCCGCGGCGGGCCAGGATACCGAGACCCCAGACGCCGTGCAGGCGCTCGAGCTGGTTCGGAGACTTGGTGGCGGCCTCAAAACGGTCGGCGGCATCGGGGCGGCGGGTCAGTTCGATTTGAGCACGGAGACGAACGCGCTGGTCGGCATGGGAAAGTAATTTGGCCAGCTCAGCTGAAGACAACTTAGTGAAGCCTCCCTTAATGAGGTCGGCCACGGTGGCGGCAGCCTCTGGCTTCATCATCTTTTCCGCTTCGAGCGTGATGATACGCCCGGCGTTATGGGATTCCCATCCGGTAATAAAGTCGGAGACGACGAGTCGGCCCTTCCAATCATACTCGATGTCGGTCGCGGCCACCCCCCAGAGGAGCTGGTGCGATTCGGTCATCTTCATCCCGGCGCCAGCAGGCTCCATTTTAAAGGACCAGACGCCCGAGCCACCCGCCGAACCGCGGTAATCACAGATATGGAAATGCTGCGACTCAGCTTCAACGAAGCCGGCGCCAGGGTGATAGGTCAGGCCGGACGGACCAGAAGAGATGTAGGCCGAAGGCGGGATGATAAAGGCCGGCTGGACGGAGTTCTGCAGCTCCCAGACCTTCTCGGTCATCCAGCGGGAGAGCGGACGCTGCTCGAGGCCGATTTCACGGTGGAACGTATGCATCGCCTGATGCTCCATTTCCCAACCTGAGTCAGCACCTTCGACAACGTAGACGACGCGGGCGGCGTCCCCTTGGTCGGAATTATTGTCCACCGAGAAGCCATTGCCGAACTGGTCGAAGGCGATCTCCTTGGGATTACGGAGGCCGAAGTGGACGACTTCGAAATTTGTGCCGTCGGGCTCGAAGCGGAAGACGGCGCCGCGGTTATGCGAGTCGTACTTCTTTCCTTCTTTGGTGGTAAAATTGAAACCGCGGTCGCCGATGGTACCCCAGACGCGACCATCCGGCCCAATAGCGAATCCATTCATGTCGTGACCCGAGAGCGAGACGCGGACGCCAAAGCCCTCCTCGATCACCTTGCGCTGGGCTTCGATGCCGTCCTGCTTGGCGTCTTGGAGCATCCAGAGTTTCGGAATACAGGCGAAGTAGACATTATCATCCCACGCCATCACACCGGCGGCGGTGCCATCAAGGACGTTGTTAAACTTCTCGGCAAAGACCTTCGATTGCGTGAAAGTTCCGTCGGCCTTCTCGCCGCCGAGATAGCGGATAACCTCGGATTTGGCCGTCATCCATTCGATGGATTTCTTGGCCTTCCACTTCTCATGCATGGCCAATCGGTCAGCCGTCGTCTTGGCCGCGAGATCATCATGATACCAGAAAAGGTTATTACGGTCGTCTTCCACGCCGTAACGGAAGCGATGCGTCTCCGCGACATAGAGACTACCGTCATTACCGAAGGAAATCGCAGTCGGCGAGTAAACGCCCGTGACAGCATGGTCGCCGGTGACCTTGAAGGCCGCCCCCGGAATAAGCGCCGCCGTGCCCTCGCCGGTCACGCGCACAAGGTTACCAGATGCCTTAGGCTTCGGACGTCCGCCCTTCGGGAAATTGGGCTTAGCATCCGAGGAGAACACAAAATGGTCGGCGGCGATGATGCCCCAAGCGCCGACCTCATTGTCGATGATACGGATGACGCCGGTCTTGCCCTTGAATTCAGAAATATCCCAGACGGTCTCACGCAACGTCAAGTCATTGGCCCCGGTCGCCTCGCGGACAATTTTACCGTCGATCAATAACTGCACCGCGGTCTTGCCCGGGTGATTACCGCCAGCGACAAGGAAGCCAAGAAAAGCGTACGTGAGCTTAAGTTGAGGGGAGGTGAGCGTACCCATGGCGGTATCGCCGCCGTGGCCGGAGCAAACTAAGGCGTTGCCGCCGTAGTTACGAAACTCGCCCCCGACGCCATCGACCTTACCGGTGATTGGGGCCAGGCCGAAAGCCTTACCCGTGGTCTGCCAGCTATCAAAGCCGTCGCCTTCGAAGGCTTGGATGATCTTGGTATCCGCCTGCAAGACGGAGGCAGCAAGGCAAAGAGTGAACGATGCGAACAGGGATGACTTCATGGCGAAACTAGGGGTACAACCCACAAAAGAGGTTGTTCCCGTTAGGTCGAGCGTGGCTTCCAAAATCTTTCGATTACTGGCGGATCCCGTGCAGGACCTGAAACTTCGCCCCAAAGTGAGCCGGATGGGTTAAGGCCCGCAGACGACCTGTTGCCTCTTGGTCACCCGACAAAGCGATTCGCTCCATCTCACTGGCCGCATATTTGACGAAAAAGGCCTCCTGGCGGTCCAAGTGGACGCCCCTGAAGCCAGCCCCGACCAAAACTGGCTCGATTCTATCCCAGAGCACATGACAAGTCAGGTCCTGTGATCCAAGGCTCTCGAGGA
>CAIRLQ010000247.1 GCA_903879465.1 uncultured Opitutia bacterium
CCGAGATGCCATTTGCCAAAGTGCCCCGTGCGATAGCCCGCGGACTTGAGCAGGCGGGGAATCGTGGGTGCCTTGGGATCCAGCCAGTCGGGCATCTCCGGCGGCTTACTGACTCCGAAAACCGTGTTGATGCCGAAGCGACCAGGGAAACGACCCGTCAAGGCCGCCGCTCGACTGGGTGAGCACACCGGGCTCAGGACGTTGAATTGTTGAAAGTCGATGCCCTCGCTCGCCAGCTTATCGATTCGCGGGGTCTTCAGCCAAGTATTGCCATGACTGGACAGGTCACCCCAACCCCAATCGTCGGCGTAGATGAAGACGATGTTGGGCTTCGCAGGTTTCTGGGGTGAGTCGGCCGCGTGTAAAAGGACCAGCGGGGAGAGCAGCAGGGCCGTGAGGAAGGTGAGGGCGAGTTTCATGCTTTGAGCTGGAGGTTTACTTCTGCTTTTGGACTCGACCCTTATTGAGTAACTCGGGTTCACCCTTATCTCCGCCGAGTTGGATCATCGTGGGGTAGAGTGTATCCCACCACTTGTCGTAAGATGCGGCGAGTTTGGACGCTAGTTCAGGCTTTTCTGCGGCGAGATCTTTCTGGCAAGTCGGGTCATTTTTTAGGTCGAACAAAGACCAGCGCCCCGGCGGCGTGACGCCCCAGTGGAACTGCGCATCCGCTTTGGTGTACGTCGCCGCGGTGGCGCCCGCTTCGACGGAGCGCAGGGTGGTGCACTGGCTGGAGTAGGTTTTACAGGCGGGGTCATCGCACGGGCGACTGCGCACGAGCAGGAGGTCGCCCGTTTGTACGGAGGCCATCGCATACTTGTGTGCGGCCGCCAGGCCGCTGGGCCAGCGGCCAACATGGTGGAACAGCAAGCGGTCGTCGTTCCATTTGACCGGCGTTGCCGACTCAAGCAAGGGACGGAGCGTGAAGCCTTCGAGTTTTGCGCTGAGTGGGGGCGGGATGGTCGCACCAGCGAGGTCGCACAGCGTCGGCAAGACGTCGAGGTGGGCCGTCAGGTTGCTCACCTTGTGCGGCGTCCACTTGCCCGCCCATTTCCAGAAGGACATAGCGCGTGAGCCGCCCTGCCAGATGGTGCATTTGCTACCGCGCATACCGGCGTTGAAGACATCCAGCCCGTGGGTCTGACCGTTGTCGTTCATGAAGACGAGGATCGTATTATCCTCTAATTTACGTGCTTGGAGATACTTCATCAGCCGTCCGAGGTTGTAGTCGAGATTAGCGACCATACCGAGAAAGGCCGCTTCCTCTTTGTCCACCTTGCCGCGGAACGGGGCCATGAATTCCTCGGGGGCGTCCAGCGGTGCGTGCGGCGAATAGGTGGCGAGATAGCAGAAGAATGGGGCGTCCTTGCACTCATCCATGAAGGCCATGGCCTCGTCGAAAAAGATGTCTTCTCGGTAACCCTTCCGCGACTCGCGCTTACGGTTGCGGACCATGACTGGATCGAAGTGGACGTTAGGCCCACCGACATTGGTGGAGCACCATTCAAACCCACGTTTCTCTGGAGCATACTCGCCCTCGCCGCCCAGGTGCCATTTGCCGACGAAGCCCGTGCGATAGCCTGCGGACAGGAGGAGCTGCGGCAGGAGGACAGCGTCCTTGTTCAGGTGTTCCCTGGGCTGGGTGGTGTGCGTGACGCCATTACGGAACTCATGCATGCCCGTCAGGAGCGCCGCGCGCGTGGGCGAGCAGGACGGACTCACATAACATTGCTCGAAACGCACACTCTGATCGTGCAGCGCATCTAGGTTCGGCGTCTTGAGTAATGGATGCCCGTGCCGCCCGATGTCGCCATAGCCCTGATCGTCCGATAGGATGAAGATAATATTCGGCTTCTTAGGTGGCGCTATTTCGGCGGCGGGCAGCGCGGACAGCGGCGCTAGCAGTAGGGCGGTGAGAAAGATAAAAGGGTGCTTCATGCTAAGGTTATTTGGAAATGGACTTCTTGGCGGTTTTGGCTTTCGGCGTACCGGCCTTGGGGTAGCGGGCGACCATAACGTCGTTCTTCTGCGCTTCGCCCGGGGTGGAACGTCCGTCCGCGATAAGTTTTTCTAGCAGTAACTTCATTTCCGCCACGCGGGCGGGTTGTTCGTCGGCGAGATTCTTGGTTTCGCCCAGGTCGGTGGCCAGGTTGTATAGCTCGGCCGGCTGGGTCGCGATGTATTTCCAGTTCGCAACCCGAAGGCCCGGGGTTCCGACCGAGGCACAACTGATGGCATGAGGGCGCGTCGGCTTGGACGCACCCTGGAGTAAGGGTAAGAAGCTGAAACTATCTTCGCCAGCCTCGGGCGGGAGAGCAGTGCCCCAGATTTCCGCCAGGGTGGCAATGAGGTCGGCATGATGGACCAGCTGGTCGCAGGTCGACGCGGCGGTCACCTTGCCGGGCCAGCGGACGATGAATGGTTCGCGATGGCCGCCTTCGTAGACGGAGGTTTTGTAGCCACGCAGCGGGCCGCTCGGGTAGTGGCCTTGTTGTTCGAGTTCTTTGACGCCGACATAACTGGCGAAGCCGTTGTCGCTGGTAAAGAGTACGAGGGTGTTGTTGGCAGCTCCGCTCTTTTCGAGCGCAGCGAGGACTTGGCCGACCGCTGCATCCGTTTCCATGATGAGGTCGGCCGCCGCGTTATTCAGCCCGCTCTTGCCCTTCCACTCCTCATTGACGGCTAAGGGAGTGTGCGGAGTCGTCAGCGGGAGGTAGAGCAGGAAAGGCTCAGGCTTCCGAGCGGCCTCGTCGATGAACGCGCAGGCTCGCGCAGTGAGTGCCGGCAAGATGCGTTCTAGTTTCCATTCGGCTAAGGCCGGGCCAGGTAAACTCGCCTGGTTGTTTCCGAGTAAGGCCTTGGGGAGCGCTTGGTCGGGGACGCCAATGGTTTGATTGTTTTCAATGAAACAGAACGGCGGCCAATTCGGCACATCAGTCCCAAAGTAAGTGTCGAAGCCGCGGGTGGTTGGCCCTCCCGGTATCTTTTGCGTGAACACCTTTTGCCAAGTGGCCTTGTCGGTTTCGGGAGAGGCGCGGTCAGCTTCCTTGTAGCTGCGGAATAGAGCCTTGTCGCCATTCGCAATCGGCCAATCCCAGCCCAAGTGCCATTTGCCAATCGCAGCGGTCCGGTAGCCCTGGCGCTTGGCCAAGCTGGCGATGGTCAGGCGGTCGGGTGCGATGAGCGGTTCGCCGAAGACGCCGACAATGCCGTTTTGCAGGCGCGTGCGCCAATGGTAGCGACCCGTCAGTAAGGCGTAGCGCGAGGGCGAGCAGACCCCCGATGAGGAGTGTCCATCTGTGAAGCACATGCCTTCAGTGATGAGCTTGTCGATATGCGGCGTGGCGATCTTGCCGCGCGTGGGATTATAGGCGCGCACATCCCCGTAGCCGAGGTCGTCGGCTAGGATGATCAGGATATTGGGCGGTCGGTCGGCGGCGAAGAGGGCAACCGGGAGC
>CAIRLQ010000248.1 GCA_903879465.1 uncultured Opitutia bacterium
ACCAGACGATACGGGCGAGTCCGCTGTGGCGCGGATTGTCGACATTAGACGTCTGGCGCGTGGCGCTGAACTTCATGAAGTCGCCTCCTTTGACGGCGAAGGTCTGCTGATACCATCCATCCAAGCCCTGCCGTGCGTCTTGCGTGATGACGAGTGACTGGGCTTCACGCGAGAAGGACGGGCGAATTTCATCGCGCGGGGCTTTCTCTGTCCAGCCAGCCATTTCGGTGGCATGGGCTGTAATCAAGCTCAACAGGAGAGCAGCGAGGCAAAATCGACGGCACATCGGGGTGTGGCAGTTGTAAGGCCCTCGTGAGAGACCGCAACCGTTCATGATTCAGTATCCTAGTCGAACTGCTCCAGCACGGCCACGCCGACGGCGTCGGCCCGCATGCGGCCTTCGCCGGTGAGGTGGTAGGTGGAGCCGATATTTTCCATCAGGCCTTCGGTGATGAGGTTGGCGAAAAGGCGATGCACGCCCGCGGGTAGCTCTGTGCCAAATCGCTGAGCGAGTTCCACCGGCTTCACGCCGGCGTTGAGGCGTAGGCCGAAGACGAGTGCATCGCAAAGCAGGTCGGCGCTGCTCAAGTCTTTGACCTGCTCGAGTACGGGCGTGCCTGCTTCGACGCCTTTGATCCATTGATCAAGGTTGGCGGGATTCGTCCAGCGTCGGTCGCCCCATTGCGAGGAGGCGGAAGGGCCGTAACCGATCCACGACCCCATCTCCCAGGTAATCAAGTTATGGCGGCAGGCGTGGCCGGGCCGGGAGAAGTTAGATGTCTCGTATTGGGCGTAGCCGTGTGCTTCGAGGGTTTCCCACGTGCCACGGTAAAGGCGGGCCTCGAGCTCGCGATCAATCTTCACTTTGCCCTGCGAGAGCTTTACGAACATCGCCGTATCTTCTTCAAAAGTCAGGCAATACGTCGAAATATGGTCGGGCTTTAGTTCGATCACGCGGCGTAGGTCTTCGGTCCAGCGAATCTCATCCTGCCCGGGAATGCCAAAAATGAGGTCGAGATTACGGCTCTTAAAGCCAGCGGCCTCGATCAGCTCCCAGGCCTCCATAATCTGTTTCGGTGAATGGCGTCGGCCAAGCGCATCGAGCGTGGCGTCGTCAAAACTTTGCACCCCCATTGAAACTCGCGTCACGCCGACCTGTTTGAGTGCGGCGAGTTTGTCAGCGCGCACCGACGATGGCGCCAGCTCGACGGTCCATTCTCCAGGTTGCCCGGCGGCCGCGGTCATGGCTTTGCCAAGGCGATGTAAATCCTCCGCTGGCAGTAGGCCGGGCGTGCCTCCTCCCCAGAAGGCCGTTTCGACGCGGCCTGGGGGGTGCAGTTCCATCTCGCGTTCAATCGCTCCTAGATAGCGGTCGATCTCCCCGCGCTTAGGCTGCTCTTGGTAGAAGGAACAGAAGTCGCACGACGATGCGCAGAACGGGACGTGCAGGTAGAGGGCCGTCGCGGGCTGGACGGAGGGCGCGCTCACTCGAGTCCGAGTTGCTTCCGGCCGGCTTCGGAAATCATCCGTGGATTCCAGGCCGGGTCCCAGACAATCTCAACTTCGGCGGACTCGACGCCCGGGAGGGCTTCCAATTTCGATTTGGCGTCGGCCGCAATGACCGGGCCCATGCCGCACCCTTGCGCGGTTAGCGTCATCTTGGCCGCTACCTTTTGTCCGCCGCGTTCGCCAGGCGAGAGTTCGAGATGATAGATGAGGCCAAGGTCGACGATGTTCACTGGGATTTCCGGATCAAAGCACCCCTTCAGCGACTCCCAGAGCGCATCCTGATCGACTGGCCCGGAGAGGACGGACTCGTCCTTCTTGCCGTATTCGGCGGCCGCTTCACCGCCGAGTGCGGAGATGTCTGCCGCCGCAATGCGAAACAACCCCATGGGCGTCCGTACGGTCACGGAACCGCCGAGGGCTTGGGTGACGTGGACCTCCGTTCCGGCCTCGAGCACCACGATGTCCCCAGCGGGAATCAGGGTCGCTGCGCAGTCGCGGGTAAGCTTATGGGCGGAGGACATGCACAGAAAACATGTGGTTAAGCCTTGGGACGCAAGCGTGGGGTGCGCTCGGGATGTGCTTTTGAGGGTGGTCGGGTTGCATGCAGCGGTAACGAGCAGGATTGAAGGGTGCCGGTGGCCGGCTACCGTCATCGCACCCCCTTCTTCCTATGCGCTGCTTATTGGCCCTGCTCCTAGTCTTGACCGTCCAAGCCGCTCCTATTCCGCTTTTCGACGGCAAGACACTCGCTGGCTGGGAAGGCGACGCCGCCTGGTGGCGGGTCGAAGACGGCGAGATTCGCGGGGGTTCATTCAAGACGAAGGTCCCGAAGAACTTCTTCCTCGCGACGGAGAAGACCTACCAGAATTTCGACCTGCGCGTTAAACTGCGCCTGACCGGCACGGGCTTCGTCAATAGCGGGGTGCAGATGCGTAGCGTCCGCGTGCCGAACAGCACCGAGATGAGCGGCTATCAAGTCGATTACGGTAAGGGCTGGTACGGCAAGCTCTACGACGAAAGCCGCCGCAATAAGGTCGTGGCCGATTCCGTCGACCCGAAGGCCGTGCTCGCCGCCGTCAAGGAAGGCGAATGGAACGAGTGCCGCATTCTCGCCGAAGGTCCGCGCATTCGTAGTTGGATCAACGGCGTGCCCGCGCTCGATTTCACCGAGACCGAAGGTAATATCGCGATGGATGGTAAGATTGGCATCCAAATTCACGCCGGCGGCCTGGCTGAAGTGCAGGCGAAGGATATCTTCATCGAAGAGCTACCCGCGACGCCCGGAGCGCTGACCTGGGATAAGGTGAAGCCGACTGCAAAGAAGGCTGAGCCCACGAAAGCCGCGGCTGCTCCGCGGAAAGACATCGGTTACAACGATGTCCAGGGGGTGCGCCGTTCCGCCGAGGAACAGCAGAAGCTGTTCAAGCTCCCGGAGGGGTTCGAGGTCGAGCTCTTCGCGAAGGAGTCCGCCGACTTCGGTAAGTTTATCATGCTCATCTTCGACCAGCAGGGCAGGGCGTGGTCGAGTACCGCCTTGGAATATCCGGTAGACGCCAATGAGAACCCAGCCGCCGCCGAGGCGCTTTATAAATCGAAGGCCCGCGATAAGGTCATCGTCTTCGACAAGCCGTTTGATTCCGGGCTGCATCAGCCGCGCGCGTTCGCCGACGGGCTCGCGATTCCGGAAGGCGTGTTGCCCTACAAGGACGGCGCGATCGTCCAGCATGGACACGACATCGTCTTCCTGCGCGACACCGCAGGCACCGGCAAGGCCGACAAACGTGAAGTCCTGTTGACGGGCTTCGGTGTGCAGGATTCGCACCTCTTCCCTCACCAGTTCACGCGCGCGCCGTTCGGCTGGCTGTGGCTCGCGCAGGGTGCCTTCAATAAGGGCACGGTGGTCACCACCCACGGCGACCAAATCGATTTCCCGAGCACGCGCATGGCTCGCTTCCGTCCGGACGGCAGCTTTTTCGAGCCTACGAGCGTCGGGCCTTGTAATATCTGGGGTCTCGTCCTGTCCGGCGAAGGCGAGTGCTTCATCCAGGAGGCCAACGATTTCGGCTACCCGGTGATGCCGTTCCACGAGTACGCCCTCTATCCTGGTTGCGCGGACCGTCTGGCAAAATCCTATCAGCCTCAATTCCCGATCCAGGCGCCCGACTTCAAGATGGGCGGCACCGGCCTCAGTGGTCTCGCCCTGTCCGATGTCGGCGTGTGGCCGAAGGGCTTCGACGGCGTCATGTATGTCGCCAATCCGATCACGTCCAAGGTCAACGCGATCCGCCAGCATCGCGAAGGTTCCGGCTATCGCCTCGAGAAGCTCGACGATCTCGTCAGCTGCGAAGACCCCTTCTTCCGGCCGGTTGCCATGACGATGGGTCCGGATGGCTGCCTGTATGTCGTCGATTGGTACAATAAAATCATCAGCCATAATGAGGTCGCCCGTAACCACCCTGACCGCGATAAGCAGTCCGGCCGCATCTGGCGCATCAAGCCGAAGGGTTTCGTTCCGCAGGCGGTCCCTGATTACACCAAGCTCTCCTCCGCCGATCTTATCGCCCGCTTGGGCTCCAGGGTGACCGCTGACGCACATCTCGCGTGGCAGACGTTGGCCGATCGACGGGACTCCGATGAGGCGACGTCCCGTGCGTTGGTCGCCATCGCCGAAGACACCTCCGCCTTGGCCGCCCGCCGCATCCAAGCCCTGTGGGTTCTGTCCGAGCACGGACATAAGATCGGCCCATTGGCCATGCGCCTGCTGACCGACCCGAATCGCAATATTCGTCGCGAGTCCGTGAACGCCTTACGCTATCTCGGAGCGTGGGCGCCACACCTCGATGCCCTCGTCGCCCTTGCCTCCGACCCAGATGCGGAAGTCCGTGCCGCTGCTATCAAGACCCTCGGTGAGGCTTCGGTTAAGTCACCCGTCGCGCTCGGCGCCCTGATGCGGTTCGTCGGACCTTCCCTTGATGCACCGACCGCTCCGGATCGTCGCGGCAAGCCGATCAAGGTTGGCGCTGCCTACAATCGTGAATTCGAACGCTTCCTTGTGCGCATGTATCTCGAGCGCCAGCCCGAGGCCGTCGCCGCCTTCCTTGCCTCGGACGCCGCCAAGTCGCTGCCGGCCGAAGGCCGCATGTTCGCCGCGCTCGCGCTTGATCCGAAGGTCGGCGCGCCGCTCATCGCCGAACTCGTCGGCCAGCTGAAACGCGCTCCCGGCCCGGAGGAGCTCTTCGCCGTCGCGAAGTCACTCGATCAGCCGGCGAGCGTCGCCGTACTGCGCAAACTTCTCGCTGACGCGTCCGCCCGTAATCGTGTCGTGGAGTTCCTGCTCATCTATCGCACAGACCTCGATTCGGCAAAGGTCGGCCCCGTCGTCACCGAGGCCGCACGTTCGATGCTTGCGCAGGGTGTGGCTGAGCGTGCCTTGGCTGCGCAGCTCATCGGTGGTTTTCAATTGCTCGCGATGGAGGACGACTTGTTGGCGCTTATGGGGCGGGAGGATTCCCGTCGCGAGGCACTCGTCGGCCTGCAACAGTTTCGCACGACTAAGCCTGAAGTGGTCGCCGTGCTTGCGGGCTCGGCTCCGGCTGATGTCGCTCGCCTCGCCCTCAGTGCGCTCGTCGCCTCCCGTTCTCCGCAGGCTGCCGCCTTGGCGATGAAGCTCTACCCCAAGTTGGCCGTGAATGACCGTAAGCTCGTGCTCGACGGCATCAGCGGCACCAAGACCGGGGCGAAGGCCATCGTGGCAGGCTTGGCCGATAAGTCCGTCGCCGTGGCCGACATCGAGACGCCGGTCGCGGAGAAACTCGCCATTACATTGGGTGACAGTCCAGAGCTCGCGATCATCTCTGCTCAGCTCGGCGGCGTCTTCCGCAGCGTCTTGGCGCTCGACGGCACCGACGACGCCGTCGCCAATGCCAATATCTCCCTCAAGGGTCCTTTCACGGTCGAGACCTGGGTCCGACTCGACGGCAAGATTGATAATAAGGCGAGTATCCTGGGTGCGCCCAACAAGCTGGACCTTAATTTCTTCGGCGGGGTGTTCCGCGCTTATCTCGGTGGCACAATCCGCGATGCGGTAACTTCGTCCAAGCCGGTTTCTTCCGGCATCTGGACGCATATCGCGCTCACCCGTGATACCGCGGGTATTATGCGCATCTATCAGGACGGCGAACTGACGGGCACCGCGAAGGTCCCCGCTCCGCATGACCTGACCGGCCTGACCATCGGTTGGTCCGGCCCCAAAGGTGGCCCCTTGGGCGCCTTCTCTGAATATCGCATCTGGAATATCGAGCGTTCAGCCGCCGAGGTTCGTGCAAACATGACCCGCACGTTTGCCGGAGAAAAGTTGCCATCGTCTTTGGTGTTCGCCTCGGCGCAGGGCGATGCCGCGTGGGGTAAGCTTGGTAAAGGTGCGAAGGTTGTGCGCACGACGGATTCTCCTCCGTTGCTGAATGCCGCCCAGTTCGCGGCCTTGGAGGCCAAGACCGCCCACTACTTCGCGCTCGCGCAGAAGGGCGGGGATCCCGCTAAAGGCAAGGTCGTCGTCGCGCTCTGCCAGGCCTGTCATATGATCAACGGTCAGGGTGGACTCATCGGACCGAATCTTTCCGGTGCTGGTGCGATGGGCATGGAAGGCGTCATTCGCAATATCATCGACCCGAATGCCGCCATCGAGGCCGCCTACCGCATCTACCAGGTCAAGCTCAAGGCCGGGGAGGTCATTGAAGCGTTCTACGTCTCCGAGGACGCGTCCGCCTACGTGCTCCGTCAGCCTGGTGGCGCCGATCGTCGCGTGCCGAAGGCCGAGGTGTCGGCCGCCAAGTATCTTCGGCGCTCGATCATGCCGGAAGGCCTGCTGGACGGCTTCACGGACGAGCAGGTGATAGACCTCTTCGCTTACCTGAAGACGCTCAAGTAAGCCCCGCCCGCGCCCCCGCGCCTTCTTCGCTTGCCGAGGGGGCGTAGGGGCTTACGGCTTGAGTCATGTCCGTCTGGTTCAATCCCGCCCGTGAAATCGACGCCCTGCTGCGCAAGGCGGCGGTTTCCGTCCCCGGCCTCGAAGCCGATTTTAATCCGGAGCTAAAGCCGTCGGACCCTCGTCACGCCGACTTCCAGGCCAACGGCGTGCTTGCCGCCGCCAAGAAGGCGAAGGCTAATCCGCGCGCCCTCGCTACGGCCTTGGTCGAAGCGGTGCGCGCCCAAGGAGGTCTGGACGAAAAACTCATCCAGGTCGAAGTCGCCGGCCCTGGCTTCATTAATTTCAAACTCACTCCCGCTGCCCTTGGCGCCTGGCTGCGCGAGTATCGCGACGAATCCAAGTGGCGCGCCGGTGCGGCCCGTCTGATGGGCGGCCGTAAGGTTGTCATCGACTATCCTTCGCCGAACACCGCCAAGCAGATGCACGTCGGTCACCTGCGTCCGAGTGTCATCGGCGAGGCCGTTGCCCGGCTGCTTGAGTTCTGCGGCGCCGACCGCGTGCGCGATAATCATATCGGCGACTGGGGCAAGAACTTCGGCATCCTGATCCTGGCGATTCGTCAGGCGGGTTTCAAATTAGACCCCAAGAGCCCGACGGCGCTCGAGGACCTCGAGCGACTTTATAAAGAGGGTAGCATCGCGACCAAGGCCGACCCAGTGCTGATGGACGCCGCTCGAGCCGAGCTTGCGAAGCTGCAGTCTGGCGACCCTGCGAACACCGCGCTCTGGAAGGAGATCGTCGAGGTCTCCAATGCCGCCTGCCAGCGTATCTACGACCAGTTCGGATTGAAGACCGACGTCATCCTCGGCGAGTCCTTCTATCGCGACAAGGTCGACCAGGTCTACGTCGAGCTCGCGAAATATAAGTTAGCCGAAGAAAGCGAAGGGGCCCTAGTGGTCTGGCATGACGAGGAGCCGCGCTTCTCGCGCCACGCCGAGACCAAGATGCCGTTCATCGTGCGCAAGAAGGACGGCTCTTCTAACTACGCTTCGACGGACCTCGCCACGCTGCTTTACCGCACCGACCATTTCAAGGCCGACGAGATCGTGTATGTCACCGACGGCCGTCAGCAGGACCATTTCCATCAGCTCTTTGTGACCGGTGGTAAGTGGTTTAAGGCCTCTGATCGCAAGCTCCCTCGGCTCCGTCACGTGTGGTTCGGCACCATCCTCGGCGAAGACGGCAAGGCCATCAAAACCAAGTCCGGCGATCCCGTTCGCCTGCAGGCGCTCATCGACGAGGCCACGCAGCGCGCCTTCGATGCCGTCACGAGCAAGAGCCCAGAACTCCCCGAAGCTGAGCGTCGGGAAATCGGCAAAGCCATCGGGGTTGCCGCCATGCGCTACGCAGATCTTTCGTCGAATCGTACGATGGATTACACCTTCTCGTGGGACAAGCTGCTGGCCTTTGAGGGTAATACCGCGCCCTATCTCATGTATGCCGTCGTGCGCGTGCGTTCCATCTTCCGGAAGAGTGGCTTGGCCGTAGGGCAGGGTGAGGAAGGTGCCACAGACCCGGAAACTCCCGCGGAAGTCGCGCTGGCCCGCAAGCTGTTGGCGTTCACCGCTGCGCTTGACCAAGCGCTCGAAGAGCTCCGCCCGCACCACCTGTGCACCTACCTGCACGAACTCGCCGCCGCTTACGGCACCTTCTACGCCGCGGACAGCGTCATTGTTGACGATCCTGCCGTGAAGGCGCGGCGTCTCATGCTCTGCTCGCGTACCTGTGCCGTCATGGAGACGGGCCTGCGTCTGCTAGGTATCGAGCCGGTAGAGCGAATGTAAACGAGGGGGTTCGCCTAAAACCGATGTATTCGCCCGCATTTGGCGGATAACCCTCTGGGTCGGGCGTGACTTTCTCGGAGGGGTGCTGTCAAAGTATCTCATGACCCCTTCGTTCACGGCATGCCTCGTGGCCTTGTTACTCATTCCGCAGATGTTGTGTTCCGCGGAGGGTCAGCTTGAGCTGGAGGCCCGCCGGCTTCATCTCGGAAAGCCCGGGCAATGGGAATGGGATATTTTTAAGAATCGGAAGGTGGACGCCGAGCGATTGGAATATCGCTTC
>CAIRLQ010000249.1 GCA_903879465.1 uncultured Opitutia bacterium
AGAAAACGAATGGCGGAAATCGCGTTCAATGCCCCGGGCGCCCCCCGCCAGTCCGCGGGCGTACCGAACTCATCCCAGCACTCTTTAAAAACGGGTTCAAGCAGCACAGATGGTAAGACAGGGCCGAAACATCGCTGCACGACCTCGCGCCAGAACACCTCTGGCTTCGCATTTTTAGGACCACCTTTGAACGCCAGCGGAAATGATGCCTCGAGAAAAGCGGCCTCCACCTCCAACCCATGGCGCCGCGCACACGCCGCATAGACGGCACCCACCGAGGGGTGCGGAAAGAGTAGCGTGCCGGCGAGATCGAAGGTGACGGCGTGAACTTTAGCCATGGTGTGTAGGGGAGCGGGGGCGGCCTAAAGGTCAATCCCAGTGACCCCAAGCATGTCCCTGCTTGTCTAATTGCGAGAATCGGTAATAAACAACTTATGCACCTACTCCGTAAGCCGGTTGCCCTTGCCCTGGCAGCCTTTGCCGCTCTTTTCACTGGTTGCACCACCCCAAGCCAGTCCGGAGGCTCCCTGAAGGGGGTTTCGCGCATTTACGTAGCAGAGACTATCGGTGCCACCACCCTCGAGACCACGGGTGCCACCAACGCCGTCCACGATGCTGCGGTTCTCGCGCTGGGTGTCCGGGGCTATGTGGTAGTTCCCACCGCAGGCCAGGCGGACGCCGTCCTCCGAAGCAGCTGGCGTATTCGCCAGAGCGAGACCAATAGCTCCAACATCCCGGTTGTCTCTCTCTCGGTCAGCCTATTCGACAAATCCGGCCACCGCCTGTTTGACACAGACTCCGGCTCTTCCATTCCGACCACTTTCTGGAATGAATCGCGGGCCGCCCAAGAGACTTCAGGGATGCTCGACCGCTTGACCAAGGCCGCGGTGCAGCAAAAGTAATTAGCGACCGCGCGAGGCAAGCTTCGTCCGGATATCCGCGATCAGTTGGGTCACCGCGGGCATGACAGCGCCGGCGGCCAAGCCTCTGCGGAGGGGTTCACCCCAAATACCGTCGACTTCAACTTCCCGGCCTTCAACGAAGTCGATGAGGCTCGAGGGGCGATATGGCCCCATGCCTACCGTCACATCAAACTGACGTTGAACATGTGACTCGTCGAAACCGTAGCCACGGGCCACGGAGGCGGCACGGACTTCCTCCATAAGCAAACGAGCGCGAGCATTGAGTACCGGGTCAGCGAGAATGAGGTCTGTGGTGATGGCTCCACCGGCGATGGAGAGGCCGTTGAAAGGAATATTCCAGCAAAGCTTCTTCCATAGTACAGCCTCAAGCGAGTCCTCGGCTGCCGTGTCGATTCGCGCGGCGATAAAAGTACGCACGCACGTTTCCACTGAGGAATTAATGGCGCCACGGGCTGCTGCCATTCGCACATAGCCCGCCAGGGTTACGTCGATGAAGGCAGGCGCCGTTCGGTTGATACAAACAAAACAAAGGCCCGCCACGATCCGATCGAAGGGGAGCACCTGGGAGATAACCTCCACGTTGCCCATGCCATTCTGTAACGTTACTACGATGGTCGACGGACCCACCAATGGACGTAATAATTCCGGCAAGACAGCATTGGATGTCGACTTGGTGGTCACCACCACGAGATCACATGGCCCGACGGAATGGGCATGCGGCTGCGCCGAAGCCACCTTCACAATATTCTCCTGGCCTTGATATTTAATCACCAGACCCCGTCGAGTAATGATCGCATGATCACTGCGTGCGATGCAGTGAACTTCATTGCCGGCCAGCGCGAGCCTGGCCGCATACCAACCTCCAAGCGCACCCGTTCCGACGACGGCGATTTTCATGGACGACTCTGTGGACGGCGAACGGAAGTATGCCGTGCGACCGATAATTTCTTGGGGTAATCCAACGTGAAGTGAAGCCCACGGCTTTCGTGACGCTGCAGGGCGCAGTCGATGATGAGTTCTGCCACCTGGATGAGGTTACGTAGCTCAAGCAATCGTGGTTCAACCCGAAAATTCCAGTAATATTCACGCACTTCATCCGCGAGCATGCCGATACGTGTCCGGGCCCGCTGAAGACGCTTAGTCGAACGAACGATGCCCACATAATCCCACATGGTGCGGCGTAGCTCATCCCAATTATGAGTAAGCACAACACGCTCATCAGGGTCCCCCGCGGAGCCGTCGATCCAAGCTGGTAAGGCGGTCGTCGGTTTAGGTGTCCGTCTAATCTCCTGGTCTGCCGCCAGTGCGCCATCATGCGCGAGCACGACCGCCTCGAGCAGGGAATTAGAGGCCAGGCGATTGGCTCCGTGCAATCCCGTGCAAGCCACCTCGCCGACGGCGAAGAGGCCGGGCAGGGAAGTCTGGCCGCGGAGATCGGTGGCCACGCCACCACAAAGATAGTGAGCGGCCGGGACAACCGGGACGGGCTCTTTGGCCAAATCGAAACCCGCTTTACGACAAGTTTCGTAAATATGAGGAAAACGTTCGGAGAGGTGCCCCTGGGCGACTTGGGTGGCATCCAGCAATACATGGGGAGCACCATCGCGCTTCATGACGGAATCAATCGCCCTGGCGACGATATCGCGGGGGGCGAGATCAGCGAGCGGGTGGAAATCTTTCATGAAGGGACGCAGCGAAAGGTCCCGCAGGATGGCACCCTCACCACGCACAGCCTCTGAAATTAGGGCACGACCGCCATCGGGAGCCTTCAAGGCGGTCGGATGGAACTGGACCATCTCCATGTCGCGGACCTCGGCACCCGCTCGGTAAGCCATCGCAATACCATCACCGGTAGCGATATCAGGATTAGTTGTGAATTGATAAACTTGCCCCATGCCACCCGTCGCCAGCACGACCACGGAAGCGGAGAGGGTCTCGACCCGGCCGGCCTTGGTATTCAAAACATGCAAACCAAGCACGCGATCCTCCGGCGCGCCCACCTGACATTGTCCGAGTTTGGCGCGGGTAATTAAATCGATGGCAAGATGATGTTCTAAAGTTGTGACATTGGCTAGGGCGCCGACTGCGCGAAGAAGCGCCGACTCAATCGCCCGACCTGTCATATCACGGGCATGTAAAATGCGACGACGGGAATGGCCGCCTTCGCGACCCAAGTCAGGATAACCATCAGCTCCGTTCTCGAATTCCACCCCCCAACTGATGAGTTCCGCTACGCGCTCCGGACCCGATTCAATGATGTGGGTGACTGCGGCGAGGTCACACAAGCCGTCACCGGCATCCAAGGTGTCCTGCACGTGGCTCTTAAAGTCATCGGCCTTATCCGTGACGCAGGCGATACCGCCCTGAGCCCAATTCGTATTGGATTCCGAACTCGTCTTCTTGGTCACGATGGCGACGGCATGGCCTCGCTGCGCCAGGTTGAGTGCAAAGCTTAGCCCGCCAATACCGCTGCCTACGATGATTGCCTCATATTGAGTCGCCATTCAGTCCAAACGGTAGGGCGGGATGGGTTGTGAACAAGCGGATTTGACGGCTGGGCGCCTATCGGCTAAAAACACCTTTAAAGTGGAAATCCTACTCATAGCGGCCTGCCTGCTCGTCACTGCCTTATTCGTGCTCGCTGAGATGGCCTTGGTATCCTCCAACCGACGGCGTCTGGCCAAGATGGCAGAAGGGGGCGATAAGGGTGCCGCCCGCGCCCTGACCCTTCTGGCTGATCCTTCCAAGTTCCTTTCGACGGTGCAGGTGGGGATGACTTTTGGCGGAATCATCGCCGCCATCTATGGCGGACCGCCATTGGCTAAACGGCTCTACCCAATCATCAAGGAACTCCCTTGGAATTGGTTCTCTGAACATTACGCTATCGTCGCCGACGGACTGATATCTTTCCTGATTGGGGCGCTGACGGTGATCTTCGCTGAAATCGTCCCGAAGCGACTCGCACTCATTAAGCCAGAGAAGATGGCCTCCACCTTGGCGCACCCCATGGGATTAGTGGCATCGATGGCCTCGCCTTTGGTCGGTTGTATGAGTTGGTGTGCAGACATTGTAATGCTCATATTTGGACGCAAACGTGCCCCAGAAGACACGATGTCGGAAGACGAACTCCGCATGATGGTCGACCAAGGCATGGCCTCCGGCGTATTACACGCTGCCGAACATCGCATGGTCCACGGTGCGTTGTCACTCGACCTTGTCACGGCCGAGCAGCTCATGACGCCGAGCAACCGGGTCGTCTGGCTCAACCTCGATGATTCCGACGAAGTGAACTGGCGCAAGGTCGTGGCCTCCGGACACACCTGGTTCCCCGTTTACCGTGGCTCCCCCGACAAACCGCTCGGCGTTGTCTCAGTTAAGCGGCTGTGGGCCAATCTTTCGCTGGCGGGCTCCGCCTCCATCAAGGACCTACTGACCGAGCCTCCGACGGTCACCCCCTCGAATACGGGCACTCAGTTGCTGGAACGCTTCCGTAAAGATAAGATTCATATCGCGTTGGTGACCGATGAATTCGGCCGCACGCGCGGGGTGGTCTCACTTAACGACGTACTGGAATCCGTCGTCGGTGAATTACCTAACGAAGGCTCGCCCGTGGCCCAACCCAAGCCCGTCCGCCGGCGTGAAGACGGCAGCTGGCTCGTCGATGCAGTGGTCTCCCTGGATGATTTCCGCGAAGCCACAGGCATTATCGGACGCTTCCCCGGCGAAGGCTCGGGTAGGTTCACGGCGCTCTCCGGCTTCATCATGCGCACCCTGGGCCGAATCCCTGAGGAAGGGAATCGCGTGGAGGCCTTAGGCCACATTTTTGAAGTCGTCGATATGGATGGTCATCGACTGGATAAGATTCTCGTGATGCCCAAAGCACCGACGAAAGAAGCGACTTAAAGCCGCACCGGCAAACCAGCCGCCTGAAGGTATTCCTTGGCCTGACGAACGGTGTAAGTCCCGAAATGGAAGATGCTAGCAGCCAACACCGCACTGGCACCGCCTTGCTTGAGAACATCAGCAAGATGCTCCAAGGTGCCGGCGCCGCCTGAGGCGATGACCGGCACTTCGACGGAGGACGAGACGGCTAGGTTCAGCGGGACATCATAACCGACGGCCGTGCCATCCCGATCCATACTGGTCAAAAGAATCTCGCCCGCCCCCAGGGAATGCGCCTTGCGTGCCCATTCCACGGCATCTAGGCCCGTCGCATTACGACCACCGTGGGTGAATACTTCCCATTTTCCAGGACCGACGTTCTTAGCATCGATCGCAACGACGATACACTGGCTGCCGAACTTGCGAGCGGCTTCAAGCACGAGTTCAGGGTTCTTGATCGCCGCGGTATTGAGCGAAACTTTATCAGCGCCGGCATTCAACATCGTGCGGATATCTTCCACCGAACGCAGCCCACCCCCGACCGTCAGAGGCATAAAGACTTGGTCAGCCGTCCGCTCCACAACGTCCACCATAGTCCGGCGTTCATCGCTCGAAGCGGTTATATCCAGGAAGACAAGTTCATCGGCACCTTGCTTCTCATAGGCTGCCGCCACCGCGACAGGATCGCCAGCATCACGCAATTCCGCAAACTTCACGCCCTTGACCACGCGACCTGCGTGGACATCGAGACAAGGAATAATGCGGACAGACAGCATGGAAAGACTGAAGCCGTAGGGCTGAGCCAGTGGAAGGTTAAGCCTAAACTACTCCAGAACGACGGTTACTGGGCCGTCATTGAGGAGTTCCACCTTCATGTTGGCCCCGAAAACACCTGTCGACACGGGACGTCCCAGATGAAACGTGAGCTCCGCAACGAACAAATCAAACAGGGGGCGAGCTAAGTCCGGCTTAGCAGCACCGTTGAAAGAAGGGCGATTTCCTTTAGAAAAATCAGCAAGCAGGGTGAACTGGCTGACCGCTAGGGCGTCGCCGCCAGCTTCGACTAGCGCGACCCCCATTTTGCCTGCTGGATCTTCCATCAAGCGCACCTTGGAAACATCATGCGCCAGCCGACGGACAAGCTGCTCGTCATCCCCAGCGGCGATACCGACGAAGAGAAGATAGCCGCGGCCAATGGCTCCAACGATGACTCCATCCACCTTGACCGAGGCCGATAGGACACGCTGCAGAACGATTTTCATCCTTTAAATGAGCGCTTCGAGAATCGTCCGAAGCTTCATCTCCGTCTCGGTCGATTCCGCCTGCGGATCCGAACCCTCCACGATACCGGCACCAGCGAAAACCCTAGCCTCCGAACCCCTCAGACGAGCGCAGCGTAACGCGACATACAGTTTCCCTGTCCGTCCGTCCGAGCCCACCCAACCTACCGCACCGGTATAAAGTCCTCGGCTGTGTGGCTCGAAGCCAGGGATAAACGGTAGCGCCATGGCGCGCGGTTTTCCCCCGACGGCAGGCGTCGGGTGTAGTTCACCGGCGACCTCCAAAAAGCGGCGGTCAGCCGGCATCGTACCTTCGATGGGTGTCCGCAGGTGCATCACGTTACCCAGCCTCAGTAATTCCGCATTTCGCGAAGTGGCGGCTAGCACGCCAACCATATGGAGGCGGCGCAAGATAGAGGCCGTGACCGCACTATGCTCACGGCGATCTTTCTCACTCGAAAGCAATGCTTCCGCTAGACTTGCATCCTCTGAAGCGGATTCGCCACGACGTGTAGTACCGGCGACGGATTCTGAACGCACCGACCCGTCAAAAAGCGATAGCAACGTCTCGGGGGTCGCTCCGACCAAAGCGCCGTCAGGCTCATCGACCAGAAAAGTATGGCAAGGCGGGTTACCGCGCCGAAGGCGGTGCAAAGTCGCATAGAGACTGAAAGGCTCACTGCGACGCCAATCAAAGGCTCTCGTAAGCACGATCTTCTCGAAAGAACCTTCCTTGATCAATTCGGTGGCACGATTGACGGCGGAAGGGAACCATGCCCCGCCGACTTCACTCAGCACGGTGGGGACCGGCGCCCGCGGCGAAGGCGGGGTTGACCGATAGGCGAATTTTCGGAAACACTCTGCCCGGATAGCGAGCCTTGCAGCGCAACCAGGTGAGGCGGCCTCGACTAAGGTAACCCTGGTGACGGAGCTCTCCGTGACCACTTGCCAGCCGGGAAGGAATAGCCGGGCTTCAGCCCCTTGGTGATCGTCCCCCGGATAAAATGGGAAAGTAGCGATGACGCGCGGACGCGGACCCACGCAAGTGAGACGGGCATCAAGTGCGCGCAGCCATTTATCGGCCAGATTAAAGCGATATTCACCGCGTCCAGTCCACTGTGCTACGGGCGCGCCAGCGGCATGCGCACGTTGACGTGAAGGATTTTCAAAATACCCCCGTGGAGCAGGTTCATCGAGTGTCTCCATGACTGCCAACGGATCGAGTTCCGGCACACTGAATGTGTAAGCGATCAACCCCTCGCCAGCGGCCGAAGTTTCGGCTTCGGCCAGCAACACCGACTCATCAATGACATCTGCTTCAGCCACGGTGAAGAACTTTAACGCAATCAGACGGAATGCGCAATCACGCCTGCACGATTACGGGCGGCGG
>CAIRLQ010000250.1 GCA_903879465.1 uncultured Opitutia bacterium
ATCGCCTCCCGAAGGAGATCCAGCACTTCACGACAAAGGGCGTCTACGGTGAAGGCGAAGATCACCTGTCCTTCACGCAAGGCGGTGGCCACGGTGGCTCTCACCCCCACCTCGCCAACGAATTCATCCAGGCGCTCCTCGCCCAGCGCGAGCCGTTCCCGAACGCGCGCCAGTCCGCCAACTGGACCTGCACCGGCATCCTCGCCCACGAGTCCGCGATGGCCGGCGGCGAGATCCGCAAACTCCCCGCGTTTACGTTGCCCGCGTGATCAGTTGACCGGTTGATTAGTTGGCCAGAGGAAATGAAGGGGCGGCGCCAGCCGCCCTTTTTCTGCTCGTGTATCTCAGGTAGGGACGGCTCTCCGAGCCGTCCGTTCGCGGACGAAAATCCGGACCGCATCGCTGTTCTCTGGGACCAGCAACTTCGGTGACAGGTGACGGCCACCAGGGAATCAGCCCCTCGGGAATCAGCATTTCAGCCATCGGCCATCGGGGTCCTGCGGCCGGCTCCCGAACGGCTGACGCCTGAACTCCCGGAGCCCGTGCCCGTCGCCCGTCACCTGAGAATGCATCTCGCCAGCCAATCATCCAGTCCCCGATGTCCCTTTGAGCGATGCCTTTGTCTCCCTGGCCAACTGGCCCACCAATCAACGGGTCAACTACCGTTGGATCTTTCTGGTCCTCCGAGCCTCTGGTCAACCGAGCCTCTAATTACTACTCAACCGACTCCCCTAATCGACGGCTTTTGGTACCGCTTCTTTATGATGGAACTCCCCCCACCCCCTATGGTCATATCAGCCATGCCCCGACTTCCCCAGTTCGCAGCAGCCTTTCTGGCTACGCTTCTCGCCCTCGCCCCGCTCCGCTCCGAAACGCTCTGGATCTGGGGCGCGAAGAACAATATCGCCAAACAGGAAGTCTGGTTCCGCTCCTCGTTCGAACTAAAGGAAGTCCCGACCAAGGCCCAGCTCCAGGCGACCGCCGACAATCACTGCGTGGTTTGGCTCAACGGCAAGCAGCTCGGCGGCACGGACGACTGGGCGACCGCTTTCTCGGCCGAAGTCGGCCCCAACCTTAAGGCTGGCATGAATACGGTTGCGATCCTCGGACGCAACGACGGCGGCATCGCCGCGATGGCCTTCCGCCTCTCCGTCGGCAAGACGGTGCTCGCCGAATCCGGCGCCAACTGGAAAACGTCACTTGCCAATCCGGGCAAGGGCTGGGAAGCAACGGGCTACGACGACGCGAAGTGGACCGCGGCTTCGGTCGTGAAGAAGATGGGCGAACTGCCTTGGGGTGATGTCTTCGGAGGCGGCCAGATTGCTGGCAAGAGAGCCGCCAATGGCAAGGGCACCTCGACCGGCTCAGTCGCAGCTGCCGCCGAACTCATCCTTCGCCCAGGCTTCAAGGCCGAGCTCCTGCACACCGTTCCTAAGCCGGAACAGGGCTCATGGGTCTCCCTCGCGGTCGCCCCCGACGGCGATCTCGTCGCCGGCGACCAAGGCGGCGTTCTCTGGCATATCTCTCTCAAGGATCCGATGAAGCCGGTCATCACGAAGATCGATACGAAGGCCATCGGTTGCCACGGCCTACTCTTCGCCCACGGCGCGCTCTACGCGTGTACGAGCGAAAAGGGCAAGGGCGACATCTGGCGCCTGCGCGACACGAAGGGCGACGGCTCCTACGCCGAACAGACGATGCTGCGCTCCCTCAAGGGCTCGGGCGAACACGGCCCCCACCAGCTCGTCCTCGATCGCGACGGCTCGATCCTGGTCTTCGGCGGCAACCACACGAAACTGCCCGACGACGAGAAGGCCGGCGCGGCCGCCAAGCATTACGACGAAGACGACCTGCTGAAGAA
>CAIRLQ010000251.1 GCA_903879465.1 uncultured Opitutia bacterium
CAGCTCTTGACGCCAGCGGAGACGGTGAGCTTCTCGACGTCGACGGTGACCTCAACGTTCGGATTGGCGCGCACAAAGGCGTCGCACTCGGCGAGGTCTTCCTTGGAAAGGGTCAGGCAAGGCACCCCGAGGGTGGTAGAGTTACCGAAGAAGATCTCAGCGAAGCTACCGCCCACGAAGGCCGTAAAACCGAAGCGCCAAAGCGACTGCGGGGCGTGCTCGCGCGAACGTCCGCAACCGAAGTTGAAGCCGACGACCATCACGCCCTGCTTCGCTGCGGCGATGCGTCCAGCTTGGGCCGAATTCATCGGATGCGGGCGTTCCTTGCCATCAGGGCCGGTGCGTTCGTCGCGGAAGGCGTGTTCGCCGAGACCATCAAAAGTCACGCAGCGGAGGACGCGCGCAGGAATGATGCGGTCGGTGTCGATATCATCGCCGGGGACGGCGAGGGCGAGGGCTTTGACCTGGGTGATTTTAGCGAGGGACATGGCGGTTAAAAATTAGGCGGCGGCGGTACGGCGGATGACGCAGACGGGCATGGCGAGGGCAGCCGCCAGCGAAGCGAGCCGTTCTTCGGCAACCGAAGCGGCAATTGTCTGATCGGCAAAGAGGAGCGCATGGCCATCGACAACCCACGGCAGGGTCACGGTGCAAACGGGCTTACCGTCGTAATGGGCATCGACGCGGACGTCATGCTGACAGGCAACTCCTTCGACCGAGCAGGCGGCGGCGACGTCATCGCCTTGGGCGATACGTTCGAGCACGCGGTCGACTGGTGCGGAGGCGGACATCAGACCTTGAATACTTCGCGAGCGTCGGTCACCTGGCCGGTGATGGCAGCGGCGGCGACCATCAGCGGGCTCATGAGCACCGTGCGGCCAGTCTGGGAGCCCTGACGGCCTTTGAAGTTACGATTCGAAGAACTGGCACAGAGCTGGTCGCCGACGAGCTTATCGGGATTCATCGCGAGGCACATCGAGCAACCTGCACCGCGCCATTCGAAGCCGGCTTCGATATAGATTTTATCAAGACCCTCGTGGACGGCCTGAATGGCGGTCAACTGCGAGCCTGGAACCACGATTGCCTTGACGGTCGGGCTGACCTTGCGCCCCTTGAGATATTTAGCGACCTCGCGGAGGTCGGAGATGCGGCCGTTGGTGCAGGAGCCAAGGAAACAAACATCGACCTTGGTTCCTTTGATCGGAGTGTTCGGCGCCAGCTTCATGTGGGCGTAGGCGTCTTCGGCGGTCTGGCGGTCGGCGGCGTTGAGGGTCTCGAGCGCCGGCATCTTCTCGTCGATGAAGACGGCCTGACCCGGGGTGATTCCCCATGTTACGGTGGGCCTGATGTCCTCAGCCTTGAAGACTTTGACATCGTCATACTGACAGCCGGCATCGGAAGCAAAGGAAGCCCAGCGGACCACGGCGGCATCCCAGTCGGCGGACTTCGGGGCAAAGGGCTTGCCCTTGATGTAGTCGAAAGTCTTCTGGTCCGGATTGACGTAACCACAGCGGGCACCGCCTTCGATGGACATGTTACAAACGGTCATACGCTCCTCGAGGGAGAAGCCGTCGAAAGTCGAGCCAGCGTATTCATAAGCGTAACCGATACCGCCGTTGACTCCAAGGACGCGGATGATGTGCAGGATGACGTCCTTGGCGTAAACGCCCGGGGCAAGTTTGCCGTTCACCTCGATGCGTCTGACCTTGAGAGGACTGAGTGCGAGGGTCTGGGTGGCCAGCACGTCACGGACCTGGGTGGTGCCGATGCCGAAGGCGATTGCGCCGAACGCACCGTGGGTGGCGGTATGGGAATCGCCACAGGCAATCGTGGTACCAGGCTGAGTGATGCCCTGCTCCGGACCGACCATATGGACGATACCCTGGGTGCCGGTCGTTGTGTCGAAGAAGCGGATTCCGTAGTCCTTGGTGTTCTTACGGAGGGCCTCGATCATCTCCTGGGCAATCGGGTCAGAATAGGGCTCCTTCAGCTCATTAGTCGGGACGATGTGGTCCACCGTGGCAAAGGTCCGCTGGGGATACTTCACCTTGAGCCCGAGGTCTCGGAGCATCCCGAAGGCCTGAGGGCTCGTCACCTCATGAATGAGGTGCGTGCCGATGAATAATTGGGTCTGCCCATTAGGCAACTTGCGCACCGTATGCGCTTCCCAAACTTTCTGGAACAGGGTCTTGGCCATCTGAGTAAAAGGTGAAAGGTCAACGTAGTAGCCGATGGGGGCGGGTCAATCCCGCAGGCAGGTTGCGGGTCAGCCTCATTTAGGGATAAAAACCAGCCTTCACCGCCGACCACCATCGCCGTGTCTTGACCCGCTCGCCCCTCCCCTTCCATCCTCCACCCATGGCCCGCACTCTCACCCTCAGCTTCTCCTGCCCAGATACCCGTGGCATCGTGGCCGAGGTGTCGTCCTTCGTCGCCGGACACAAAGGCTGGATTACGGAAGCCAGCCAGCACACCGAACATGAACTGAAGCGCTTCTTCATGCGGGTCGAGATCAACGGCGACTCCCTCGACTTCCCTGCGGATAAGTTCGGTGAACTTTTCTCCCCCGTCGCCAAAAAATTCAGCATGGAGTGGACTCTCTCTGACTCGACCAAGCCCCGGCGCGTCGTGCTGCTGTGTTCCAAACAGGAGCACTGCCTCTACGACCTGCTCGCCCGGCACGTCGCCCAAGACTTCCCCTTTGTCGTGCCTTGTGTGATATCCAATCACGAAGACCACCGGAAGATCGTCGAAGCCCACGGCATCCCCTTTCACTACGTCCCCGTCACCCCTGAGACCAAGCAGGCTGCCTATCGCAAGATGGAGCAGATCTTCCGCCAAGAGAAAGCTGACCTCATCGTACTCGCCCGTTACATGCAGGTGCTTGATGAAGAACTTTGCCGCAACTTTACTGGCAAAATCATCAACATTCATCATTCCTTCCTGCCCTCTTTCGCCGGTGCAAAACCCTATCATCAGGCCCATCGCCGTGGCGTGAAACTCATCGGTGCCACCTGCCATTTCGTCACCCCAGAACTGGATGAAGGCCCCATCGTAGAGCAGGACGTCATCCGCATCGACCATTCCGACACCCCTGAAGACATGGCCCATCTGGGTAAAGACATCGAAAAAGTAGTCTTGGCCCGCGGCCTGCGTGCCGTGGTCGAAGACCGCGTCCTCGTCGCCGGTAATAAGACCGTTATCTTCCGTTAAGCCTGCCCATCGGCTAAGTAGCGCTCCGGCAACGGCTCCTGAGGCGTGCCCTTCTGCCTCGCTCTGAAGGCTTATTCAAACTTAATACCCGAACCGCCCACAACGGAGTCTTTCGACCATGTCCATCATTTCCCGCCTTTGCGCGCGCCTCCAGAATCACCCGAAGCGTATCGTCTTCCCTGAAGGGACCGACGCGCGCGTCATCCAAGCCGCTCGTCAGTTCGTCGTCAAGAAGCTCGGCGTCCCCATCCTCATCGGGGACCGCCAGCGTATCAAGGTCAACGCCGCCCGCCTCAACATCAGCCTCGACGGCATCCGCATCATCGAACCCGATCGCAGCGACGAATTGAAGAGCTTCACGGAGAAGCTCGACTCCATCCAACGCTATGGAAACACGAATCTTCAGGGAAATCCCGCGGAACTTGTTCTTAACCCTAACTACTTCGCCTGCCTGATGGTCGCCACCGCCGGCGCCGACGCCCTGATCTCTGGTGCGACGACTCACGCCGCCTCCGGCCTGCGCGCCATCCTTCAAGTCATGCCGCGCCAACACGGCGTAGAGACGGTCTCGTCGATGCAAATCCTCGAGTCCGAAGAAGGTAAGTTCGGCTGCAACGGCGTCCTCTTCCTGGCTGACTGTGGCGTCATCCCCGAGCCCACCGCCGAACAGCTCGCCGATATCGCCGTGACGACCGCTGGACTCGCCGGACACCTGACCAATACCATCCCCAAGGTGGCGATGCTCGCCTACTCCACCCACGCCGCCAACCCCCGCCTGGCCTCCGTGAAAAAAGTCCAGACGGCCACCGACCTCGCCCGCCGCAAGGCCCGTGAACTTGGCATCACCTGCGACATCGACGGCGAAATGCAGGCGGACGCGGCGATCAATCCTTTCGCCGCCGAGACCAAGGAAGTCACAGGGGCGGTCGCCGGTCGCGCCAGCGTACTGATTTTCCCCGACCTTAACTCGGGCAACATCGCTTCCAAGATGGCCCAGCATATCGCCGACATCCCCGCCTACGGCCAGATTCTCACCGGACTCGATCGGCCGGCCGCGGAAATTTCCCGTGGAGCCAGCGCCCATGATATCTTCGGCACCGCGGTCATCGTCGCAGCACAGGCCGTCGACAAGACCTACCTCTACCCGAAGCTCAAAGACGGTCCCACCGCCTGAACATGGCCCTTCGCAAGCGCTTCGCCGAGAATGTCCCCGGGCTGCTATCGCGCCCGATGAACCTCGATACCCGCCGCATCTTCGTGGCGGCGACGCGCATGAACGATGGCAAGACCACCACCTGCCTCGGACTCACCGCGGCCCTGCAAGCGATGGGACTGCACGTGGGCTACATCAAACCAATCGCCCAGCGCGTAGTGATGTCGGGCGACGATCAGGTCGACGAAGACACCCTCCTCATCGACGGGCTGTTCGATCTAGACATCCCAATCGCTGCGATGTCGCCCGTGGCCATCGGGCCTGACTTCACGAAGCAGTACCTGGAAAATCCCGACGAGATCGGCCCACAGCTCAAGGACCGTATCTGCCGGGCCTTCGATCGGAGCGCCTACGGCAAGGACATCGTGGTCGTCGAAGGTTCGGGCCACGCAGGAGTTGGCTCTGTCTTCGGCGCCTCCAATGCTGACAACGCACGTGTCTTGAATTCGAAAGCCATCATCGTCGCCGCCGGCGGCATCGGCAAACCGATCGACGAAATCGCGCTCAACAAAGCCCTCTTTGATAAGGCCGGCGTGGAAGTGGTCGGGGCCATCCTGAATAAAGTGCTTCCAGATAAAATCGATTTCATCCGGGATTTTGCCGGTCGAGGCCTGCGTAAACTCGGCGTCCCCCTGCTCGGCGTCGTTCCACTCCAGGAAACTCTCGTTTACCCCAATCTCGACCAGGTTGCCTATGAGACCAAGGCACGGTGGATCCACCAACCCGAAGGCCTCCGGCGGGTTCGCCGCGTCGTCATCGGAGCGATGTCGGCACGCCGACACGCTGAATACCTGCGCGTCCCGGGCACCCTGGTGATTGTCCCCGGCGACCGCGAAGACCTACTGGAAGCCTTCATCCTCGGCGACGGTGCCAAATCGCTCTCGGGTGTCATTTTCTCCAACGGCCTACTCCCCAACGACGACATTGTTCGCCGAATGAAAGATGCTGGCATCTCGCTGGCTGCCGTCGAAGCCGAGTCCTTTGCAGTAACGGCCCGGATTAATAATATGTCGGTGAAGACGATGCGGCAAGATGCCGACAAGATCCCGATCATCGAGAAGATGATTTCGGAATCGGTCGATATCGCCGGCCTGCTCCGCTCGCTCTGAGCCTCAGACCATCCGAAGGA
>CAIRLQ010000252.1 GCA_903879465.1 uncultured Opitutia bacterium
CTGACTTCCGCCCAGTGCGAACGCATCGCCGGCCGCCCCGATGAGCATTATCGCCAGAAAATGCTCGGAATGTGACCTTTCACCCCTCCCCTGCCCCTCTTTGACCATGTCCAATTACCTAGCCATCGACCTCGGAGCCGAATCCGGGCGCGTCATCCTTGGCCAGCTGAAGGCCGGAAAGTTCACCATGAAGGAGATCCACCGTTTCTCCAACGGTGCCATCACCGCCAACGGCACGCTCCGCTGGGACATCATCCGCATCTTCCGCGAGATCCGCATCGGCCTCGCCAAGGGCGCCAAGCTCGGACCGATCAAGTCCGTCGCCTGTGATTCCTGGGGCGTCGATTATGTCCTGCTCAAGGGGGACGGTCCCTTGCTCTCGCTACCGTTCACCTATCGTGATGAACGTAGCTTCAAGTCTTATGAATTGGCGATGCATCGTTTCTCTCAAAAGGAGATTTTCGAAGGCACCGGCATCGCCTCGATCTCGATCAACACGCTCTACCAGTTGTTCGACGATGCGTTGAATCGTCCAGATATGCTGAAGTTCGCGGATAAATTCCTGCTCATTGGCGATTACATCACCTGGCTGCTGACTGGAAAGGCGCGAGCCGAAGAGACTTTGATATCCGGAAGCCAATGTTGGGATACGCGTAAGCGAGCCTGGGCTTTGCCCGTTCTGAAGAAACTCGGCATTCCGAAGCATATCCTGCCGAAGCCGGTGGCGCCTGGCGTCAAGCTTGGCAGGATGCTCCCTTACCTCGCTAAGGAAACCGGACTGAGTAAGACGGAGGTCGTGACTACCTGCGCGCATGATACGGCGGCTGCGGTGGCCGCGGTGCCCGCCACTAAGGGCGATGACTGGGCTTATCTTTCTTCCGGCACTTGGTCGCTGCTCGGCGTTGAACTCGCTCGCCCGCTGGTCAATGAGACCGTACGCAAGGCGAAGTATACAAACGAAGTCGGTTTTGGTGGTACGTCGCGTTTCCTTAAGAATCTCGTTGGCCTCTGGGTCCTGCAGGAATGCCGTCGAGAATGGATGGAGAAAGGCGAGGTGTCTGATTACGGAGAAATCGTAAAACTTGCGCTGAAGGCTCCCTCCCTGCGCTCCTTTATTCGCCCGGATGACATTCGGTTCGCTAAGCGAGGCGACATGGTCGCCAAGGTCCAAGCCTTCTGTCGCGAGACCAAGCAACCCGTTCCGAAGACCCACGGCGAGGTGGCCCGTTGTGTCCTCGAGTCGCTTGCCCTACTTTATCGCGTCGAAATGGACGGCATCGAGAAACTCACGGGCCGTAAACTAAAGCGCCTCCATATCGTCGGCGGCGGTTGCCGTAACGCTTTGCTGAATCAGGCCACCGCGGACGCCACCGGGCGCACCGTCATCGCTGGACCCGTCGAGGCAACTGCCGCTGGTAATATTTTGGTGCAGGCGATCGCGATGAAAGAGGTCAAGAATCTTGATGCTTTGCGACAAATCGTACGAAATTCCTTTGAAGTCGTGACTTATGAGCCCCGGACGACGGCTGCTTGGTCGGCCGCCTCGACGAAGTTTAATGGTTTAAAAAAGTCATAAACCCCCTTACTTCCTCCCCCTTTCTTTCCACGTAACACACATGTCATCCTATAAGTACGTCTCTAACCTCTGGAACGACGCCGAAGCGGCGAAGCTCGATCCGGTCGGCCGCCTGGTTTACCGCTCTAACAAGCTCGGAGCCGATCAGCGCATCACCAATACCGGCGGTGGTAATACCTCTTCCAAAATCGTCGAGAAGGATCCCTTGACCGGCCTCGACACCCAGGTGCTCTGGGTCAAGGGCTCGGGCGGTGACCTTCGCACGAGTAATCGCGAGAATTTCTCCTCCCTTTATCAGGACAAGTTGGTCGGCCTCCAGAAGTCTTACGCCTCGCGCGCCGACAAGGGCCTGAAATCCCAAGCGGAAGATGACATGGTCGGCATGTATAATCACACGACTTTCAATCTGAACCCACGTGCTTCGTCGATCGACACCCCGCTGCACAGCTTCCTCCCCGGGAAGCATGTCGACCACATGCACCCGAGTGCGATCATCTCGATTGCCGCTTCTAAGAATTGCGAAGCGCTGACTCAACAGATTTTTGCCGGCAAGATGGCCTACGTGCCCTGGATGCGCCCGGGCTTCGAACTCGGTCTGGCGATGCAGGAAATCTCCCGCCAGCATCCCGCAATCAAAGCCATCATGATGGGCCAGCACGGCTTCATCTCGTGGGACGACAACGACAAGGCCTGCTATGATCTCACTCTCGCGATGATTGAGCAGGCCTCGGCCTACATCGACGCGAAGTATCAGGCCAAGGGCGGCGACGCCAAGGCCTTCGGCGGCGCGCTTTACCAGACGCTCGACACCGAGCAGCGTCACTCCGCTTTTGCCGCTATCCTACCCTGGCTGCGCGGTCAGGTTTCCAAGGAGAAACGTTTCGTAGGCACGATTCAAGATGACGAGAAGATCCTTCGTTTCGTGAACTCCAAGGACGCTCCTCGTCTGGCCGAACTTGGTACCTCCTGCCCTGACCATTTCCTGCGCACCAAGATCAAGCCTCTCTATGTGAATTGGAATCCGCAGGCGGAGGACGCCGCCGCCCTAAAGGCCAAGCTGGCCGCGGGTCTTGAGCAGTATCGCAAGGACTACGCGTCATATTACAACGCCTGTAAGCGCGCCAATTCCCCGGCGATGCGCGACCCGAATCCGACGGTCGTGCTGATCCCGGGGCTGGGCATGGTTGCCTGGGGTAAGGATAAGTCCGAATCCCGCGTTACTGCCGAGTTCTACAATTGTGCCGTCGAAGTCATGCGCGGCGCCGAAGCCATTGATCAGTATATCGCCCTGCCCCAGCAGGAGGCTTTTGATATCGAATATTGGC
>CAIRLQ010000253.1 GCA_903879465.1 uncultured Opitutia bacterium
CCGCTCGGAATGTGGCCAGCTTGTGGTCATGCTTCGTCGTTATCCACTCGCTTCGGCTGTCTTGTTATTGGCGTTCACCGTCAGCTTATTTATCTGGTCGCGGCCAGCGAAAGCGGCGGAGACCGTGGCCGCCGCTGCTTACGTCTCCTGTGCCCGTTCAGCGGATGGCATCGGCAAGGTTTATATGGGCCGTGAAATCGCTCAGGTGATGGGGCATCCGGGTATCGGCTGGTTGGAGCGCAGTGATCGCGAGAAGGAAGAGGCCCCGTCCAAGGCGATTGCTTTGCTTGAGTTGGCGCCCGACGCGGTGCTCGCCGATATCGGCGCGGGTTCAGGTTATTATTCTTTTCGCATCGCCCGAAAACTACCCAAGGGTAAGGTCGTCGCAGTCGATATCCAACCCGAGATGCTCGATTTTCTGAAGAAGGAATCCGTCAAGCTGGGCATCAAGAACGTGCAGCCGCATCTAGGCACCATTGAATCCGTCCAGCTGCCGCCAGCTTCCATTGACGCGGCCTTGATGGTCGACGCTTACCACGAATTTGATCATCCCGTAGAAATGCTTGCCTCGTTGCGTGTGGCGTTGAAATCCAAAGGTCGTATCTACCTTCTGGAATATCGCGCGGAGGATGACAATGTGCCCATCAAGACACATCACAAGATGACGGAGGCCCAGGCTCGCAAGGAGTTCGAAGCGGCAGGCTTCCGGTTCGTGGTGAACAAGACCGAGCTGCCTTGGCAACACTTGATGATTTTTGAAAAGCCCTGAGGTGCTCAGGCGCCCCCAGACTTCTTGATGTCCTTGAGCTGCTGGAACTCTGGCTTGGTGGTGTAATATTTGTCCAGCGGATAGCAGCCAGAGATTAGCCCGTTACGCGGCGCGGTAGTACAGTCGCTAAAAGTGCGGCAGATGAATTTGGTCTCAAGCGCACCGTTCTTAGCGGCATCGGCGAGCATGGCCGGGTAGCTGAGCACGGCGCGCCCGATGCCGATGGCGTCGCTTCCGCCGGTCCGCAGGATATGCTGGGCGAGGTGTGGCAGGTATTCCTGAGTATAACTGAGGCCGGAGCTGACAACAATCATGTCGGATGGCGCCTGTGCCCGGACTTCGCGGACGACCCGAACCTGCCGGGCGACGTCGATGAGCGGGTCGTGCGCGGGCTGATAGCCATCACTGGGTGGATAGGCCGCCGGGCGCTGCAGGTGTGGGTTGTAGTAAGGGGAGCCGGCGGTGGTGTTGAGAATCTTGACGCCTAGTTCGCCGAGCATCTGCACGAAGGCAAAGGTCTCGGTGAGGTCGATATCCGTGGGGCACTGTGAGTTGACGCCGAAGGCAAAGAGGTAGGGTAGGCAGGCGGAGAAATCCTCAGGGATGCCAGGGCCGAGTTTACCAGGGATGCTTACGGCAGGGTCCGGCCGGAAGGGGACCATGTCGAACAGGCTCAGTCGCACTCCGATATCGATGTGGTTACCGTCGGCTCGGATGCCTGCGATAATGTCGCGTAAGATGCGCGTGCGGTTCTCGAACGTCCCGCCGAATTTTCCGGGCCGGGTGTGGGCGCTGAGGAATTCGTGGAGGAGGTAGCCGTGGCAGTGCTTGATGTCCACGAAGTCGGCTCCGCAGGAGTGAGCGATCCGGGCGGCACGAACGTAACAACGAATTAATTCTTCTACGTCGGCGTCGGTGAGGACTTGGGCGTCCGACGTCACGTGGAACTTCTTGTCGAGAATCGGGTGGCGGTAGGCCACGCGCGATTCCCAACGCTTCTTGTCATGGGGACGGCAGAAGCGACCGGAATGCGTGAGTTGAAAGCCGATGACCAAGTCGTCGACCGATCCCCATTGTGCGAGGTGCTCGGCCTTCAGGATTTGGACAAGTTCGCCGATGCCGGCTTGATTCTCTTCGTTGATAATCAGCTGGTTCATATTCGCCCGGCCGTCGGCGCGCACGGCCATCGCTTCGGCACCGCAGATCATCTTGGCGCCGCTCGCCCCAAATCGCTGCCAGCGACGCTTCATCTCTTCGGAGATGCCCCCGGTGGTGGTGCCGTCCCAGCCTTCCATCGGATGGATGGCGATGCG
>CAIRLQ010000254.1 GCA_903879465.1 uncultured Opitutia bacterium
GTGTACACCGTGGAAGAAGCGGAAGAGCCTGGGATGATGGATCAGCCGGTGCGTCCAGTAGAAGTACGCGTCGTGCACGAAGATCACGACGACGATGCTACCCCAGAACCAACCCCAGCCGTAGTCGTCGACCCTGGTATAGATTTGCGTCCAGCCGAGTTTCTTGAGCGCGAGGGTGCTGCTGCCTACGAGCCCATAGATGATGACCGTGAGGGCTGACCACCTGGCCTCGCGACGCATGTCCGCGCCGCTGGGCATCTCCTGGATGATCTTGCGGTTGTGCCACCACCCGCGGAAGAGGACGTAGCCGAGCAGCCACGCGATGCCGGCGAAGACGACGTAATGCGTGAGGTCGTTAAGCGTGATGAAGAGCGCGGTCTTCTCGAAGCTGGGGATCTCTTTGGGGAATGACAGCGCGATCATGAGATTAGGTACCCAGCAGTTTGCGGAGGCCGGATTCGTCCAGGATGGCGACGCCGAGTTCCTGGGCCTTGGTGAGTTTCGAGCCGGCTTCTTCGCCGGCGACGACGTAGTGCGTGTTCTTGCTGACGCTGCCCGAGACCTTGCCGCCAGCCTTCTCGATGAGGTCGCGCGCTTCGTCGCGTCCGAGCGTGGGCAGGGTGCCGGTGAGCACGAAGGTCTTGCCAGACACGCCTTCGACGGAGCCCGCGGCGGCGGCTTCGACGAGGTTAAGCCCGGCGGCGCGCATGGCCTTCACCCAGTCGCGATGGTTGGGGTCGCTGAAGAAGGAAAGGATGGATTCGGAGACTTCGACGCCGACGCCGGAGATGACGGACTCATACGAGACGCCGCCTTTCTTGCCGACCTTGGTGAGGAGGAGGTCGCTGGCCTGCGCCGACTCGAGCGCGTCCATGGACTTGAAGTGACGGGAGAGGTCCTTGGCGGTCTGCATGCCGACGTTCGGGATGCCGAGGGCGTGGATCGCGCGCCAGAGCTCGCGCTGCTTCGCCTGCTCGAGGCCGGCCATCATGTTGTCGACGGACTTGTCCTTGAAGCCTTCGAGCATGCGCCACTGGGGCGGCGTGATGGCGAGGGCGTCGACAGGCACATCGACAAGCTTGAGATCCACGAGCTGTTCGGCCACGGCGTCGCCGAGGCCGTCGATGTCGAGGCACTGCTTGCTGGCGAAATGGACGAGGCGGCGGACCTTCATCTCGCGCGAAGGAGTGCGGAGCTTGTAAGCGGCTTCCTCGCCATCGCGTCCGGCGTCGAGGCCGAGCTCCTTGAGGCGGGCTTCGAAGTCGAAGGGCTTCGCGTCGGCGGTGCGCTTCTCGAGGACGACGCCGAGGACCTGCGGGATGATCTCGCCGGCCTTCTGGATGCGCACGGTGTCGCCTTCACGGATGTCCTTGCGGGCGATCTCATCGGCGTTGTGCAACGTCGCGCGGGCAACGGTCGAGCCGGCGAGCAGTACGGGGTCGAGTTCGGCGACGGGCGTGATGGCACCGGTGCGGCCGACCTGCATGCTGATCGTGCGGAGGATGGTTTCGGCTTGGTCAGGCGGGAACTTGAACGCCACGGCCCAGTGCGGGAACTTACTCGTCGTGCCGGCCCGGCGCTGGTCCTCGAGGCGGTTTACTTTCACCACCGCGCCGTCGGTCGGGAAGGGGAGATCGCGGCGAAGGACGTCGAGCTGCTGAATCGCTTTCCACGCGGCGTCGACGCCTTGTTGGACATCGATGTCGTCACGAATGGGGAAGCCCCAGGCCTTGAGCTTGTTTTTGAAATCCTTGAGCGAAGCGAAAGCGGAAGCCGGTTCGCAGGCGCCGAGGCCGTAGCAGACGATGCTGAGGCGTCGCTTGCGGGCTTCCTCGCCGTCGAGGAGCTTGACCGTGCCGGCGGCGAGGTTACGCGGATTGGCGTAGAGCGGTTCGCCTTCGGCTTCGCGCAGCTGGTTGAGGCGCTGGAACTCGGCGAGGGCCATGTAGATTTCGCCGCGGACCTCGAGGAGGTCGGGCGCGCCCTTGAGCGTGCGGGGGATCTCACGGATCAGGCTGACGTTGGCCGTGACGTCGTCGCCCCTGGCGCCGTTACCGCGGGTGACCGCACGCACGAACTTGCCCTTCTCGAAGGTGAGCGAGACCGCCACGCCGTCGACTTTCGGTTCGACGATGAATTCCAGGCCCGTGCCGCCGAGGGCCTTATAGAGACGGTCGCCGAAGGCGCGGAAGTCGGCTTCGTCGTAGGTGTTGTCGA
>CAIRLQ010000255.1 GCA_903879465.1 uncultured Opitutia bacterium
CGCGCCTGACGGGTGATACGAGTACGGAGCTCCGACGGTACGCGGAAAGAAACCTGGCGGGACCGGGTGGTCTCCAGGGAAGGACGGGAGTCATCGAAACGGTCGAGCGCGTGACGGATCACTTCGCTCAACGTACTGAATCCGGACCGATGCTGAAAGGAGACAGCTTCAGAGTGGAGCTTCGGGGGAAGAGACACTGTGATGAGACTTTCGATCGTGGTTTCGGTTCGGTTCGTCACGTTGCGGTTAACTCTTAGTAAGATTGATAAGCATAAGTCGCGCTTGCGCAAGAGGAAACTTTCGTGTCGGCGGAGCGCCTCCGACAACGCGTAAAAAATCCGTTCAGAAGATCTCGCGTAAACATGAAATTGATACGCGATGCGACGGCGCGAGTGGTTGACCCGACGACAAGATCGTACAGATTAAAGTTATGCACGACCACTCCGGTGAAGATGAGCACGAAGCGGCGGGCGAATGGCGAAAGCTCGCGCTTCTGGCCATCCTCTGCGGCTCTTTCGGCCTGCTTTCATTGGTCGTAGCGCACTTCTGCGGCGACGACAGCAGCTGGGCGCTCCTCTTGATTGGCGCCTCGTGTCTGGCCGGCGGTTGGGACGCCGCGATCGATGCCTGGGCCTCACTGAAGGAGCGGCGCATCGACGTCCACCTTCTCATGCTGGTCGTCGCCGTCGGTGCCTGGATTGTCGGCGCACGTGCCGAAGGCGCCCTGCTCCTTTTCCTGTTCTCCACCGCCGGCGCCATCGAACATTATGCGATGGACCGCACCCGCGGGGCGATTGACGCCCTCCTCGACCGCGCCCCTAAACAAGCCCGGTTGCTGGGTGAAAACGACACCGAGACCGAGATCGCCGTGGCCTCACTGCGCCCGGACGACCGTATCGTCATCCTTCCGGGTGAACTGGTGCCAGCCGATGGCATCGTCCTCTCTGGGGAGAGCGCCGTGGATGAATCTAACCTGACGGGCGAAGCCAAACCTGCGGCCAAGCTGCCTGGTTCTGCCGTCTCTGGGGGCACTCTGAACTCTTGGGGCCGCTTGGTCGTACGCGTCACGAAAGCCGAAGTCGATAGCGCCCTGCACCGCATCGTCCGTCTGATTCGCGAAGCCCAAGAGAGCAAAGCACCCGCCCAGCGGACCATCGATCGCTGGGGCGATGTCTACGCCATCTTCACCCTCTCTGCCGCCGCCCTTTTCTTCATCGCCCTACTCCTGACGGGCTCCCCGATCACCGGCGGACAGGATTCGGCCTTGTACCGCTCCATGACCCTACTGGTCGTCTTAAGCCCCTGCGCGCTGGTCCTCTCTGTCCCCTCCGCCGTACTCGCCGCCATCGCCGCCGGTGCGCGCAACGGCATCCTTTTCAGAGGCGGCGCGGCCGTCGAGCGGCTCGCCGATGTAGATTGTATCTGTTTTGATAAGACCGGCACGCTCACCGCCGGGGAACCTGAAGTTGCCGCCCTGGAAGTCTTCCCAGCCGGAGCAGATCGCCGGCGCGCCCTGGACGCCCTACTCTCGCTTGAATCGGGCACGACGCACCCGTTCGCGGCCGGCGTCGTCCGCGCGTGCCAACGCGAAGGTGCCACGCAACAGACCGTGAAAGGGCTCTCAAACTCACCTGGACAAGGCGTAGCCGGATCTGTCGCCGGCTCCCGCTGGAGCGTGGGCACCCGGGAGTTCGTCGGCGGTCATGACCTGCCGGCGGCCACCGTCGAAGCGGGAGCAATCGTAAGTGAAGTCTGGGCCTCGGACGGGTCCACCGTCGTCCGTGCGACCCTCGTTGACCAGATCCGGGAAGAGAGCCGCCCCACCCTCGCCGCACTCCATGCACGCAACATCAGAACGGTGATGCTCACGGGAGACCGCGAGGAAGCCGCGGCCGCGGCCGCCCACCAAGTCGGTATCCAATCTTACGCCGCCGCGCTCACTCCGGACGCCAAAATGGCGGCCATCCGCCGCTACTCGGCCGAAGGTCACGTGGTCGCTATGGTCGGCGATGGCGTCAATGACGCCCCCAGCCTCGCGGCCGCCGATGTCGCCATCGGCATGGGTGGCCGCGGTAGCGATGCCGCCCTGGAAACAAGCGACCTTGTCCTGACCGATGATCGTATTGGCCGCCTCGTAGACGCCATCGAACTCAGTCGCACCGCCCGGGCGGCCATCCGCTTCAACGTCATCGTCTCCATTAGCGCCGCGCTTGGCATGGCCGCGTATGTGGTCTTCAACCGCGCTCCGCTTACGCTAGGCGTCGCAGTCCACGAAGGTAGCACGGTGCTCGTCTGCCTCAACGGCCTACGCCTGCTGGGCTACCGCCCGAAGCGCTGACATGAAAAGGCCCCTCGGGAACAAACCCGAGGGGCCTTTTTACCGAGTAAGCAGGACGCTCAGCGCAACTCCCTGCCCGCGCCATCAAAGAGCTTGAACGCCTCGATACTGTAGGTCTGGTCAGGCTTGGTGCCGAGGCGGACCTTGCACGACTTCATCAGGTCGCGGAAGAACTCGCGATCCTCGGTAATGATACGTTCGAGGTTCACCGGGTGCAGTAGGATATTAATCTCAATCTCCTTGTCGGGCCCGACGGACTCGCGGAGGCGACGGATGACGCTGAGCAGCTTACGCTGGATCTCGACCGAGACGGTACGCGGATTCTTGACGATGCCGCGCCCCTGGCAATGCGGGCAGGCGGTGTACATCGACGTCGTGTTCGACTCGGTGTGACGCTGACGGGTCATCTGCAGCACGCCCAGCTGGGAAATCGGCAGGATCTGGTGCTTAGCCCGATCATCCTCCATGGCCTCGCGCAGCGTATCGAAGACCTTCTTGCGGTCCTTCGGATTCTTCATGTCGATTGTGTCGATCATGATGAGGCCTCCGAGATTGCGGAGCTTGATCTGACGCGCGGCTTCGGTGACCGCCTCAAGGTTGGCCTGGGTAATGAAGTTGCCGTCCTTCGCACCGTCCTTACCGCGGTGACCGCCGGTATTAACGTCGATCGCCGTGAGGGCTTCGGTCTCATCGATAACGATTTCACCGCCACTCGGGAGCGGCACGCGACGCTGGAAGAGTTGCTCGATCTGACGCTCGATATTGTAACGCTCGAAGACCGGAATCGGGTCAGCGTAAAGCTCGACCCGCGAGCGGGAACGCGGAGACACCTCTCCGACGAGATCCTGGACGAGTTTGAAGTCCTCAGGATTATCGACGAGAATGCGGTCGACCTCCTCGGTCAGGAAGTCACGAACAGTGCGCTCGATGAGGCCGGGCTCCTGATAAAGCAGCACCGGCTTGCGGTCCGGGGCGTTGATCTTCTCGACGATGGCCTGCCAGCGCTTAAGCAGCATGTGCAGGTCACGGACGAACCAGCGGGCCTGCTTGCCCTCACCGGCGGTACGGATAATCACGCCCATACCTTCCGGAATGGTCAGCGAGCGCAGGATGTCCTTGAGGCGTTCACGCTCGGAGGATTCTTCGATCTTACGGGAGACGCCGCACGCGCCGCTAAAAGGCATCAGCACGAGATAGCGACCGGGCAGAGCGATGTTAGTAGTCGAACGCGGGCCCTTGGTGCCGATCTGATCCTTGACGACCTGGATGACGATGTCCGAGCCGGCCGGGAAGAGCTGCGGGATGTCCTTCGCCTGGTAGCGCGCCTTGCGTTGTTTCTGCTCGGCGGATTCATTGTCGCGAATGAACTCCACTTGCGAGTCATTGGCGGCAGGGAGCATATCCCAGTAGTGAAGGAAGGCGTTCTTCGGCTGACCGATATCCACGAACGCAGCCTTGAGGCCGGATTCGAGATTCTGGACGCGCCCCTTGAAGACGGCACCGACCATGCGGTTCTCCCCTTTGTGCTCAATCTCGAACTTGTCGAGGACGCCGTTGGTGAGGAGCGCGACGCGCTTCTCCAGCGTCTCGGCGTTGATCACGAGTTCGCGGTAGACCGCGCGGTCTTTGGAGAAG
>CAIRLQ010000256.1 GCA_903879465.1 uncultured Opitutia bacterium
GCCCTGGCTCGGGCTAGATGAAATCTATGCCCGCTACCTCGAATCACCTGGCACCAAGGCCTATAGCACCACGGAAGCACGGGCGCTCTTCGCCGGTGCAACTAGCGTGCGGACCATCGTCACGCCCTGCCTGGGCGACCTACTCGAAGGCGAAGTCGGCCAACGCCACCGAGGCCTGCTGCTCGCAGTCGCTAAAACCCTGTGGCCGCGCTGGCTGATCAAGGCCGTCGCACGACGTTGGGATTTTGGTATTGGGCTCATGATCGAGATCCGCAAGTAAGCACCGACCCATCCGGGCACAAAAAAGCCGCACCAATGTGCGGCTGGGTTGTATCGAATGGCACGGTAATTAATCACTGTCGCGACCGCCAATCGAATGAAGCAACAAATTGGCCCGCCGAATCATCTCCGGATCCAGAATATTACGGCCATCATAGATGACGGCATTTGGCACAAGCGACATGGACGCCCAGTCGATGGAACGAAATTCCTCCCACTCCGTCAGCACAGCCACCGCCGAGGCCCCGGACAGCGCCTCCCGGACGGTGTGCGCTGGTTGCATCCCACGGGCGATGCCCGCCGACTGACAGAATGCCGCGAAGTCCACCCGTGGATCATAGCTTACCACTTCGAGGCCGGCGGCCAGGAGCTGGCGACAGATATCTAGCGCAGCAGACTCACGGAAATCATTGGTGTCTTTTTTGAACGCCAACCCCAATACAGCGACCTTGCCTTTCGCAGCTCCCAGCTGCCGGATGATCTGGTCGGCGAATCGACGTTTTTGCCATTCGTTCAATTCGATGACCTGTTGCCAATAGGCGGCGGCTTCCGGTACGCCGTGGAACTCACAGAGGTAGACGAGCGACAGGATGTCTTTCTTGAAACACGACCCCCCGAAGCCGACCGAAGCTTTCAAGAACTTCGGGCCGATACGGGAATCGCTGCCCACCACGCGGGCGACCTCATCGACGTGCGCGCCGGTGACTTCGCAGAGCGCGGAAAGCGCATTAATGGAGGAGACCCGCTGGGCCAAAAAGGCGTTCGCAGCGAGCTTAGCGAGTTCGGCCGACCACAAGCCCGTGGTAATGATGCGCTCCGCGGGCACCCAGCGACGGTAGACTGAGGCCAAAGCTTCGATGGGTTCGGGACGTTCGCCGCCGATGAGCACGCGATCTGGAGCCTCGAGATCCCGGATGGCAGTACCCTCCGCTAGGAACTCCGGGTTAGATAATACTTCAAAAGAACCGCCGTGGGAATTTTGGGCCAAGATCCGCTTGATCGTGTCGGCGGCACGCACGGGCATCGTAGATTTTTCGACTACGATGGTGTGTCCGCGGGCGTGCTCGGAAATGAACTGCGCGCAGGATTCGACGTAACGCAGGTCCGAGGCTTTACCGGCGCCCTCGCCTTCCGTCTTCGTCGGTGTGTTGACGGAGATAAACACTAGGTCGGCTTCGGCCATTTTTTTTGCTCCATCGCCTTGGCCGATGAAGAAAAGGTTCCGACCGCGGGCGCGGCCAACGACGGCGGCCAGGCCTGGCTCATAAACCGGGAGCTGCGCAGAATTCCAGGCAGCGATGCGGTCCGCGTTCAGGTCGACCACCGTGACTTCAATCTCGGGGCAGCGATCAGCAATCACAGCCATGGTCGGGCCGCCGACATAGCCAGCCCCGATGCAGATAATCTTCTTCGGAAAGGGCTTCATTAAGTACGAGGGATAGAGCGGAAATATTCGACGGTCTTCGCAAGCCCATCGGCGAGCTTCACCTTGGGCTCCCAGCCTAGCAGACGGCGAGCCTTTGTGATATCTGGCTGACGCTGGCGCGGGTCGTCCAAGGGCAGCGATTCGAACTTAAGCGGCAGGTGCGTACCGACGAGGCGCTGCACTTCTTCGGCGAGTTGCAACATGGTGAACTCGACAGGGTTACCTAAATTAATCGGGCCGTGGTTATCGGGATGCGCGAGTACGCGCATGAATCCCTCGATCAGATCATCCACATAACAAAACGAGCGGGTCTGTTTGCCGGCGCCGTAGAGGGTCAACGCCTGGCCGCGCAGGACTTGGTCGATGAAATTCGTGACCACCCGGCCGTCGTCAGCCCGCATGAACGGACCATACGTATTGAAAATTCGGACCAAGCGGGCGTCGACGCGCCCCAAGCGAGTAAAGTCGGCGCACAGCGTCTCGCCGATACGCTTGCCTTCATCATAACAAGACCGGACCCCGATTGTATTGACGTTGCCCAGGTAATCCTCGGGCTGCGGATGCACGAGCGGGTCGCCGTAGATTTCGGAAGTGGAAGCCTGCAGGACTTTGGCCCGATGCCGCTCGGCATTCTCTAAGGCGAATAACACGCCCAGAAAGGCAATCTTAGCCGTATAGATTGGGTCGCGCTGATAATGCGGCGGCGAGGCTGGGCACGCTAAATTGCAGACCCAGTCGCACGGAATATCATACCGCTCCGTGACGTCATGGCGGATAAAGCTGAATTTCGAATGCCGCTGCAGACGCGCGACGTTCGCCTCCGATCCCGAGTGGAAATTATCTAAGCCGATGACGTCATGGCCTTCTGCGAGTAAGCGGGCAGACAGATGGGTACCGAGGAACCCGGCGGCTCCGGTGATAAGATAGCGCATGAAAGTTACGAAAGTTGGCGGATGAGGGTACTGATCCGTGCGGCGAACACCGATGGCCCATGACTGGTAGCGGCGGACACCGAGGCCGCCTGCGCGGCGACGAGATTATCGGACCGAGCGAGCCCGACCAATGCCGAAGCCATCCCGGCCTCATCGTCGGGCCGGAAGGTCCGGGAATTCTGGGCCGTCGCGAAATCTGGGGCCGCACCGATTGCATCCGAGAGCAGTAGCTGGCAGCCGGAAAGGGCGGCTTCGTGCACGACCAGGCCCCACGCCTCGGAGCGGCTA
>CAIRLQ010000257.1 GCA_903879465.1 uncultured Opitutia bacterium
CGCCGCGAAACGCACGACGATGTGGGTAATGATTCTCATCGGTGTGTTCTACGTCTTCCCCCCCGTCTACGGCGTCATCGGACGTTCGCTGACACCTGAACTCTACGACGCCGTTGGCGCCAAGGGTACCGACAAGGTCGTACTCGAACTGCCTACGCTGCTCGCGGGCCGCGACCATCCGCTTCTCGGCTCCATTCTCTCGGGCATCACCTGCGCCGGCGCCTTCGCCGCGTTCATGTCCACCTTCTCCGGCCTGCTCGTCTCGATGTCCAGCGCCCTCGCGCACGACATCTACGGTCGTATGTTGAAACCAGGCGCCTCACCAGAACAGCGCCTGAAGGCCTTTAAATGGTCGGCCCTTATCGTCGGACTCGTCGCCGTCGGCCTCGGCTCACAAGTCGAAGCGTTGGAAATCAACTTCATGGTCGGCCAGGCTTTCGCTATCGCGGCGGCCAGCTACTTCCCACTGCTCTTCATGAGCGTCTGGTGGCGCGGCATGACTATGCACGGCGCGGCTACAGGCATGCTCGTCGGGGGACTTAGCGCCCTTGCCTCCATCACCCTGACTTCGGTTTCCGACGTCGCCGTCGCCAAGGCAAAGAAGATCACCGATGCCGCGGAACTCTCGGCTTACTGGGCGGACCACCCGTTCGCCCAGTCCGTCGCGGATTACTGGGTAGCGCATCCGCTCGCCCGCATCCTTTGCGAGCAACCCGCCATCTGGGCCGTGCCGCTCTCGATCCTCCTGATGATTTTTGTTTCCAAGGCAACGGCTTCGACTGTGCCGGCAGACGTCCGCATGAAGATGCTCGTCCTCCATGCACCCGAAGCCCTGGGCCTGAAACAGGAATATATCAAGGAGCACGAAGGTCTCGGCGGCCACTGAGGCTGGTCTCCCGGGGCGGAATAATCCCGCCGCGGGAAACTTGAAACTTGGAAGTCCGGCGAGGGGTGTCTTTGCTGACGGTGTGCCCACCGAACTCAGCGAAGACGACTCACGCGCCTATGGCGTCGTCCAGGCGTTCTCGCTGCTCCTGGCCGGGGGAGCGCTTTACGCTGCTTACCTGATGACCCGCCAAGCGGCTCCGGTCTTTCTGGGGCAGGTTGCGGATCCTTATGACCGCGTGGTTTGGGTCGGCGTAGGCGTCGGGATTCCGACCGCGCTCTGCGGCGCGGTGGTCGCCATGATGGCCACCCAGCAACGCCGCTGGGATTTTCTCCGCATCGCCGCCACCACCCTGCTCATTGGCAACCTCGGCATTCCCCTGACTTGGGGCGTACTATGGCTCATACAGCACGGCTACCTCCATCTCTGATATGTCTGGCCCTATCGTCATCGTCACCCGTGGCAGCCCGCTGGCCCTCCAGCAGGCCCATGACGCCGCCGCGCGACTCCACCAAGCCCTTGGCCGCCCCACCGAAGTTCGCATCCTGACCACGACAGGTGATCGCCAAGCAAGCTGGTCGCTCGAAAAACAAGGTGGCAAAGGACTCTTCACCGCCGAACTCGAACAAGCCCTCCTCCGCGGCGAAGCAGACGTGGCCATTCATAGCTCCAAGGATCTTCCCACGGAGATGCCGGCTGGTTTAGCCATCGCCGTCTGCCTGCCACGCCAGGATGCCCGCGATGTGCTCGTACGCCGCACTGAAATCGTCCGCCCGAAACTCATCGCCACTGGCAGCCCGCGCCGCCGCACCCAAGGCGCACTGACATTTCCGCAAGCCGAGTGGACCGAGCTGCGCGGCAATGTGGATACGCGCCTTAAGAAGCTCGCCAACGGCGACGCTGATGCCTCGTACCTCGCCGCCTCTGGTCTCAACCGACTGGGTATCAAATCCTGGCCCGGACTCACCCTTGAGCCGGTCGAACTCGCGCACATGGTGCCCGCCGCCGGCCAAGGCGCCGTCGCAATCCAATCGCGCGCCGCCGATGTCGCTCAATATGTCGCCGCCGGCTGCGCGGCCACGACCTACTCCGTAACGGTTGAACGCCTGTTCCTCGCCAAACTCGGTGAAGGCTGCCACACCGCGTTCGCCTGCCACCACGCCGTAGGCCGGGTGCATCTGTTCCGCGGCGACTTCGGTCGACGTGATTTTGATTTCCCGGTGACCGACCTCGCCACGGCCTCCGCACTAGCCGACACCCTCCTCCGGCAGATTCTGCCCCGCTGAACATGAGCAAACTCCCCTTGCGCGATCGACACATCGTCCTCACCCGCCCAGAAGGCCGCGGGGCCGACTGGAAAGTAGCGCTCACCGACGCTGGTGCGGCCGTCTCCGAACTGCCGTTGCTCGAGATCAAGTTCGAACCCGATGACACCGTGCTCAGCGAGGTGCTCGACGC